>JAKIWS010000069.1 GCA_022749895.1 Thermoplasmata archaeon | reverse complement strand
GAGGACCGGCGTCGCCATCGGGTCGACCCCCGACCGGCCCGCGAGGAACAGGCTCACGTGATCCCCGAACAAGACCCCGGCGAGCTGGATCTCGAGCGGGTCGGTCCCGGGAAGCGGGAGGCGAAGGTGCGGAACCCCTCGGGCCTGAAGGCGAGACTCTAGGAATCGGAAACCGGCGGCGATCGGGGCGGACGTCTCGGACGCTTCGAGGACGATCACGATCTCGCGCCTCGCGGCGCTCCGCGCGAGCGCGTCCCATCCGACGAGGACGTTGTGCAGGGCCTCCGGAAGTTCGTCGAACGTGGCGAGACGTTTGGCGTTCTCTTCGATCTGCGTCGCCCAACGGTGCGCCACGGGAACAAGGTTCCCGGAGGCGTAGATGTGCGGGCGCGCCGCGCCGATGCGACGCGCGACGGCGGCCGCCGGCCCTCGTTCCGAGGCGTACTCGGCTTCGAGCCGCCCGAGCCGCTCCGCGATCGACGCGATCCTCCGGTCGTTCGATTCCGGGAACGTCGAATCGAGCAAGCCGAGCACGGCCCCGACGAGGAATCCGACCGCTGCCCGGGGTGGAAGACCGGGAGGGAGTGGGACATGGGGCACGCCGTCGTCGATGGCCCGCCGCGTGAGCGTGCCGCCGGAGGCGACCACGAGACGTACGCACCGCCGACGTCCGGCCTCGTCGTAGGCCGCCAGCGTCTCCCACGTCTCCCCCGAGTAGCTCACGAGGAGAACGATCGCGCCCGACCGAACGGCCCGCGGGAGCGTCGGACCGCGCACGACGTGGAGGTCGAGCTCAGATTCTCCGTCGATGAAGGCGCGCACGAGGTCCGGGCCGATTGCCGACCCGCCGAGCCCGACCACGTAGACCGCACCGTCCGGTCGCGGGAACGTGCCGAGGGTCTCCACTCCGGCGGTGAAGCCGGCGAGGAGCTGGTTGGGCAGGTCCGCGGCGTGCGCGCGAAGGACGAGCCAACCGGGCGACGGAGCGCGCGGCATCGTCCCCGCGTCGGCGCCGCGGAGATAGCCCTTGCGTCGGGCGGGGAGCTCCCTACGCATGGACACATACGCCGGGGCTCGCCGGACCCGGGAGGATTCCCGGGGCGTCGCTCTCGCCGAGAAATGCCCCCTTCCTAACGGAAGAACTATCTCCGCCCGCCGACATCATCGGGCGTACGAAGCCGCCGGGGACCTGGGGAACGGCACCGTGCCGGAAGGCGCGTGCCGACGCGTGACGACGGCGCGGGGCCCGAAGAGCCTCGCGTAGCGACCGGGATCCCCGAGCTCGACGAAATGCTCCTCGGGGGGTTGCCCCCCCATCGCCCGTACCTGATCGTCGGCCCGTCGGGCACCGGGAAGACGAAGCTCGCCCTCCGGTTCCTCGTCGAAGGGGTCCGGCGCGGCGAGAACTGTCTCGTGGTGACGCTCGAAGAGCCGCCCAACGAGATGAAGATCAACCACCGCGCATTGCACGAGGAGCTCGACCGGGTGTTCGTCTTCGACGCGATCCCCGACGTGATGCGCTACGAGCGGGCCCCGTTCAAGGACATCGCGGCGGTCCGGGCCTCCGTGCGGTTCGCGGAGGTCCCGGCCGAGATTCGGAAGACCGCGGAGCTCACGAGCGTCGAGGTCACCTTCATCGCGCTCGAGCAGACCCTGAAGATGGAGATGGCCCGACGGCCGTACCACCGGCTCGTCGTCGACTCGCTCACGGCGCTGCAGTACTTTTGCATGAAAGGGTTCGACGAGACGGTCGGCGCCCAGTCGTTCCTCCGGTTCCTCGCCGACCTTCGCATCACGACGCTGCTCACCGTGGAGTCCCCCCTCGAGGACGTGGAGACCGCCGAGCGCCAGCTCGCGCGCGGCGAGATCCGGTTGTTCCGCTGGGACCTGGACGGTCGGACCGTGCGGGCGATCGGGGTCGAGAAGATCCGCGGAAGCCCGCACGATATCCGGCTGCACCCGTACCGGATCACTCCCGCCGGGATCGAGATCAATCTGGGCGCGACGATCTCGCGCGACACTCGCCAGATCATCGAGGGGTCGCCCGTCGCGACCGAGGCTCCCTCGGCGCCCGCTGCCGCGCCCGCGACGGTCGCTCCCGCCCCGCCCGCCGCGCCGCCGGCGTTCGACGTGGTCGCGTTCGACGAAGAGTTGGCCGCCCTCGTCGCGACCCAGAGCGACATCCAGCCGGTACGGGCCGCTCTCGACGCCGCGGCCTCGGCCCGGGCTCGCTCCCGGCCGGACGCCGCTGCGAAGCAGCTGGAGCGGGCCGCGGCGGCGACGCGGGAGATCCTGACGAAGTTCGCGGCCCATCCGCCGGAATTCCCGGCGACGGTGCCGGTGTCGGCGCGCGACCGACTCCTCAGCCTCGCCCGGGCCCGGGCCGGAGCCCCCGTCGGACCGGTGCGGGCGGCGGACGTCGACATCGCCTGGCGCCACGTCGAACCGTTCCTCAGTCGGGGGGTTCCCTCCCCCGTCGCTCGCCCCTCGGTGGAACCGCCGGCGCCACCGTCCGAACTCCCGCCCGCGGCGGCTCGCCCCAGCGCCCCGGCCGCGCGGAGCCCCCCACGTCCGGCTCCACGGGAGGCGCCGCCCGCCGTGCCTCACGGCGAGGAGCCGATGCCGCCGCCTTCCGAGCCCGTCGCGGCGCGTCCGGCCGGCACGATTTCCCGGACGGCCACCCGCATCGCGGGGGCGTTCGCGCGTGCCGGAGGAGCGATCGCGCACCCGTCGCACCCGGCCGAAGGTGGGAGCGCGCCCACGGCCGGGGCGCCGAGTTCCGAGCCGCTCGCTCCGACTCCTTCCCCGACCGGTGTGCCCCCGCTACCCTCCGCCATGACGGGGCTCCCTGCCGCACCGCCGGAGGTCCCCCCAGCCCCACCCCCGATCGCAGCCCCGCCCGCGGTCGCTGCGCCGACCCCGGCCCCCGCACCTCCGGTCGCCGACCGGCCTCCGCTTCCCGACCCGGCGGTCCCGTCGGTCGTCCCCGTCGCGCGGCCGCCCCCGGCCGAACCGATCACGGTCCCTCGGCCCCCTGCACCGGAAGCGGTGCCCCCCCCTCCGCCGGCCCCGATCGCCGCGCCACCGGCGAAACCTCGCCGGCGCGCGAGCACCACCCCGCGCAAGCGAAAGGCCCCGCCCGTCGACTCGGCGTCGATCCCCGCGTCCCCGCTTCCATCCGGGTCGACCTCGGAGGATGCTTCCAAAGTCCGAGAGGGTCCGGCGCCACCGCCCGGGGTCGACGCCGTCGCGGGCCTCCCCAAGGTCAATCGGCGCAAGCCCCGCAAGCGCAAGGCGTCGCCGGTCGACGCCGCCCTCCCCGTCGAAGTGCCGCCGGTCGCACCGCCGCCGGCCCCCGAGCCGCCACCGTCCTCGAATCCCTCCGGAGATGCCGGAGCCCCCCGCGGCGGATCGACCCCCGCCTCGGTCGATCCCGTCCTCCCAGGTACGTAGGCCGTGTTCAATCCGGATCGGGTCTCGATCGGCATCCCGGGCCTCGACCGGATGCTCGGAGGCGGCCTCATCCCGGGACGGCCGTACTTGGTCACCGGCGGGTCGGGGAGCGGCAAGACGCTGCTCGCGCTGAGCTTCCTCCTCGAGGGATTGCGCCACGACGAGGACGTCCTCCTCGTCGCGGTCGACGAGCCCCCCGGGGAGATCGTCGAGAACGTTCGACGTCTCGGCTGGGACCTCAACCGGATCCGGACATTGGATGCGAACCCCGGGACCCGCGCCATCAAGCGGCTCGCCGACGTGCAGACGATCCGGACGCTCACGGACCTCAAGTCGATGAAGGAGATCGCTCAGGAGGGCAAGCGGTCCGACATCGACGAGATCTCGATCCAGTCGATCCACCTCAAGCTCCGGCAACAGATGAAGGAGGTACCGTTCCGGCGCGTCGTCGTCGACTCGATCAGCACGCTCCGGCGCTTCGCGATCAAATCCTCCGGCGACAGCCAGGCGGAGCGCTCCGAGATCCAATCGCTGCTCCGGTTCCTGAGCGAGCGGGGCGTCACGACGCTGCTCACCGCGACGCCGGGGAACCCCGGGCTGCTCGCGCCCGAGGAGGTGCTCACCCGGGGGGAGATCCTCCTGACGCGAAAATGGATCGGCGACCGGTCGGTCCGTCAGGCGAAGATCGTCCGGATGCGCGGTTCGGCGCACGACCCGGAACGCCGTCCGTTCGCGATCACCGACGCCGGGTTCGTCATCGGTTGACCCGCTGGACCCGGTCGTACAGCCGGAGATGCGCCGCCACGATCGACGGCCAGGCGTAGGTGTGCTCGGCGGCGTCGCGGGCGGACTCCCCCAGGCGTCGTAGGGCGGGCAGGTCGCCGACCAGCGCCCCCGCATGCCGCCGAATCGTCTCGACGATCGCGCCCGGCTCGTCGGTCGCCGACGTCCACCCCGTGACCCCGTCCTGGAGCAACCGGCGGATCGGCGGAGCGCCCAGGACGGGGAGCCCGGACGCCATCGCCTGGACGACGGCGCCGGCGAGCACCTCGACGGAGCTGGGGTGGACGAGGAGGTCCGCCGCCGCGAACCGTCGGACCAGCTCGTCCTCGGGGATCTCTCCCACCAGTTCGACGCGGTCCCCGGCGCGGCGCACCCGTTCCGCGTACGCGGGATCCGGCATCGGCCCGGCGAGGACGAACCGCCATCCGGTTCCTTTGAGGGCGGCCGCGGCGAGCTCCCACCGCTTGATCGGGGCGACCACGCCGACCCCGAGCGCGACGTTGCCGCGGCGTTCGTCCCACGACGGCGCGAACTTCGCCAGGTCGACGCCGATCGGGATCACTTCGAGCGTCGGGGACCTCGCGCGCGGCACGGAGCTGCGGATCTGGTCGCGGAGCGCCGACGTCAACGCGACCACCGCCGCGGCCCCTTGGACGGCGCGGCGCTCGAGGAAGTAGCCCCATCGGCCGTGCCAGTCGTCCCGCTGGAACCAGTGGCGCGAATGCGTCGTGTACACGTACGGGATCCCCGACCATCGCAGCCGGTTCGCCACGACCGGCGTGCTCGCGTGGACGATCTCGTCCGGGGCCAAGCGTAGGAGCGACGGCAGACGGAGTGCGAACCGGTACTCGTCGCTCGACCGTCCCCGGCGAGTCTGGTGGACAATGCGGACCTCGACGCCGGCGTCGCGGAGCGCCCCCGCATACTCGGCGATCGTCCGCTCGACGCCCCCGTACCCCGGCGGCGGGATCGGGAGGACCCCGCTGCCGACGAGCACGACGCGCATGGCGGGGGGACGGTCCGTCGGATTAACGCCCTTCGGCGAGCGAGGTCGTGGGCCCGGGCGCCGACAGGGGGAACCGGTCCGTCAACTCGCCGGTGGCGGGGCGGTTACGGGATCGGACGGGGGCGCGACCGCCGGCTCGGCCGGGGTCGCCTCCATCGCGGGCGGCGGGGTCGACGTGGGCGGAGGTCCCGGAGGGGTGGGGGGCCGGCGTCGGACCGCGAACAGCACGGCCAGCGCCGCGAAGGCGATCACAGCGGCCGCGCCGAGGTAGAGGGCCGCCGAGCTTCCAGCGAAACCTCCGGGGAGGTTCACCGCCGCCGATTGGGTCGCGGCGCTGGCGACGACGCTCGCGTTCGAGACGCCGACGGCGTTCCACGCGATCACCCGGAAACTGTAGAACGTCCCGGCGGTGAGGCCCGGCACTGTGGCGGAGAGCGACGTGCTCTCGGAGACCGACGTGTAGGGCCCGGTGCTGCCGACGCGGTACTGCAAGGTGTAGTTCACGACGGGACTCCCGTCGGTCGACGCCGGGGCTCCCCACGTGGCGACGGCGCTGGATCCGAGGGTCGTCACCGTGAGCGAGGTCGGGGGATACGGGATCCCCACGGGGGTGGCGGAGACCGGACCGCCGGGGGGGCTCGTCCCGACGAAGTTACCGGCCGTGACGGTGACCGTGTAGACGAGTCCGTCGGTGAGCCCCGTAAAGTTGTGCTGGGTGCCGGTCGCGTTGACCAATTTCACGGCGGCACCGGACGAGGGGGTCAACGTCACGTTGTACGTCGACCCGCCGCTGCCGACGGTGCTCGCGGTCCAGTTGACCGCGAGGGT
>JAKIWS010000068.1 GCA_022749895.1 Thermoplasmata archaeon | reverse complement strand
CGGAAAGAGTCCGTCACGATGTTCGCATAGACGCCCGCGCGTCCCGTTCGCGCGGGACCGTCACGGCGTCGAGTAGAACTCGACCTTCCCGCACTGGGAGCAGAAGAACAGCTCCAGCGTGACGACGGCCTCGGGGAGCTCCCCCACGGCCGCGGTCCGGAAGGGCCGGGGTCCGAGCGGGTCGAGCGTCGTCCCGCACGACGAGCACTTCCGGGTCGCGCGGGGGGCGGCCGGCGGTTCGGGGGCGATCGAGGGGGGCGTCGCGGCGGGGACCATCGACGTAGCATCGATGCCCGGTCGGAAAACCCTACCGTCGCCGTCGAACCTACTGCGCGACCGCACTTGCGACCGTACGGGGACCCAGGGATGCCGATAGGTCGGCGACGACGATGGTGTCGCCCGGCGCGTAGGCGACCGCGCGGTCGGCCGTCAGCCGGACCGAGGTCTCGGTCACCTCCGCCACTTTCGCTGGGACGAGTTGGAGACCGACCAGGAGCTGGACGGTGGCGCCCGCCGTGAGGGCGCCCTTGTAGTAGCGACTCCGGCGGACCGGCGTCCCCCTGAGGTCGGTGCTCGCCCGTAGGGAACCGGAGGGGGCCAATACCTGCCCACGCCCGACCACGTCGACCTCGACGTCCTTGAGGGCGACGCCCACGCGTTCGCCGCAGTCGGCCGCCTCGACTTCGGCGTCGTGGACCTGGATCGACCGCACTTCCACGATCCGGTCATCCGGGTACAGTTGGAGCCGGTCGTGGGCCGCGAGACGCCCCTGCGTGACCACGCCCAGCGCGACGGTCCCAACACCTTTGACCGGGAAGGCGTGGTCGAGGCGAACGCGAACCGGGCCCGGCCGTACCTCCGCACTCCACCCGTCGACGTCGTTCCGAAGTTGAGGGAGGTCGAGCGGTCGGGTCGGCGCGCCCTCGAGCCGAGTTCCGCGGACGGCCCGGCGAAACTCCTCCTCGCCCACCGAGGGCCCGAGGGCGACCGTGACGGGTGGACCGAAGAGGTCGAGGGTCGCGAGCATCTCGGCGAGCGGACGGTCGAGCGCGTTCACGATCACGAGCGCTCGGTCCGCCATCGCGATCGCATAGAGCAGGGGGGCGAGCTTCTCGGGGAATTGCGTCGGGACGATGATCGTCGCCGCGTGCCCGTCGCGCACGGCGTTGTAGAGCGTGATGTCGCTCTGCGTGCCCTTCTTCCCGAACGCCCGCGCCTGCTCGTCGTCGGCCCCGAGGAGGGCGACCGTGACCGCCTGTCCCATCGATGCGCGCCTAGGTCGCGACGAGCTTCAGGGAACCGGTCGTGATCGTGATCGCCCCTTTCTCGAGACCGACCTTCACATCCGCCCCGTCCGGGATCTCGCCAGCGAGGAGCGCCCGCGTGAGCGGGTCGACCACGAGGCGTTGGATCGTCCGCTTGAGCGGACGGGCCCCGAATTGGGCATCGAACCCGGTCTCCGCGAGGAACCGCTTCGCCGCCTCCGTGGTCGAGAGCGTGATGCGCCGATCGGTGAGCCGCTGGGCGACCAGCCCGAGTTGAAGGTCGACGATCTTCACGATGTCGTCGGCGTCGAGCGGCCGGAAGATCACGACGTCGTCGAGCCGGTTGAGGAACTCGGGCCGGAAGTGCTCGCGGAGCGCCCCCTCGATCAGCTGACGTCGCTGCGCTTCCGTCTTCGCGTCGGCGATCAGGTCGGTGCCGAGGTTGCTCGTCATCACGACGAGGGTGTTGCGAAAATCCACGGTCCGACCCTGGCCGTCCGTCAAGCGGCCCTCGTCGAGCAGCTGCAAGAGTACGTTCACGACGTCGGGGTGGGCCTTCTCGACTTCGTCGAAGAGGATGACGGTGTACGGATGCGTCCGGACGGCCTCGGTCAACTGACCGCCCTCTTCGTACCCGACGTACCCCGGGGGCGCGCCGATCAGCCGGGCGACCGTGTGCTTCTCCATGTACTCGGTCATGTCGATCCGGACGAGCGCCTTCTCCGAGTGGAACAGGAACGCCGCGAGCGCCTTCGCGAGCTCCGTCTTCCCGACGCCCGTCGGTCCGATGAACAGGAACGCGCCCATCGGTCGGTTCGGGTCCCCGAGACCGGACCGGGAGCGACGCACCGCCCGCGCGACGGTATCGACGGCCTCGTTCTGGCCGATGACCCGCTTCTGGAGCTCCTCCTCCATCGAGAGCAGTCGTTTCGTCTCGCCTTCGAGCATCCGGGTCACCGGGACGCCGCTCCACTTCCCGATCACGCGGGCGACGTCCTCCTCGCCGACGTCTTCGCGGAGCAGCGTCGCGCGGTCGCCCTTCTGAAGCTCCTTCTCCCGCCCTTCGAGCTTTTTCTGGATCTCCGGGACCGTCCCGTAGCGGAGTCGGGACGCCTTCTCGAGGTCGCCCCCCCGCTCCGCCTCCTCCTCCTGCGCCCGGGCCGCCTCCAGCGTCTTCCGGAGTTCCCGGACCGCCTCGACGATGACCTTCTCGCGGCGCCATTGCGCCCCGAGGGCCGCCTCCGCCTCCTTGAGGTTCGCGAGCTCCTTCTCGAGGGCGCGGAGCCGCTCCTTGGACGCGGGGTCGTTCTCGCGGACGAGCGCGGCGCGCTCGATCTCCCGCTGGCGGATCCTCCGGGTCAGCTGGTCGAGCTCGTTCGGCCGAGAGTCGAGGGCGAGGCGGACCATCGACGCGGCCTCGTCGATGGCGTCGATCGCCTTGTCGGGGAGATGGCGGTCGGCGATGTATCGGGCGCTCAAGGTCGCCGCCGCGACGAGCGCCGCATCGTGGATGCGGACCCCGTGGTGGAGCTCGTACCGTTCCTTCAGGCCGCGTAGGATCGAGATCGTATCCTCGACCGACGGCTCGCTCACCACGACGGGCTGGAACCGCCGCTCGAGGGCGGCGTCTTTCTCGATGTACTTGCGGTATTCCTGGATCGTCGTGGCCCCGATGCAGTGGAGACTGCCGCGGGCGAGCGCCGGTTTGAGCAGGTTGGACGCGTCCATCGCGCCGCCCTCGGTCGCGCCGGCGTGGACCACGGTGTGGAGCTCGTCGATGAACAGGATGACCTTCCCCTCCGACTGCTCGACCTCCTTCAGCACCGCCTTGAGGCGTTCTTCGAATTCTCCGCGGAACTTGGCGCCGGCAAGAAGGGCGCCCAGATCGAGGGTCACGACGCGTCGGTCGCGGAGCGACTCGGGGACGTCTCGGATGGCGATCCGCTGGGCCAATCCTTCGACGATCGCGGTCTTGCCCACGCCGGGGTCGCCGATCAGGACCGGGTTGTTCTTCGTGCGGCGGGAGAGGATTTGGATGACGCGCCGGATCTCGTCGTCCCGGCCGATCACCGGGTCGAGCTTGCGGGCGCGGGCCATCTCGGTCAGGTCGCGTCCATACTTTTCGAGGGAGCGATACTGAGCTTCCTCCCCCCGGCCCTGAACCGGTTTCTCTGTCCCTCGGACCGTCTTGAGCGCGTTCTCGACGGCGGCCCGCCGAACCCCGAACTCCTCCAGGATCGATTTCGCGGGCGATTTCGTCGCGAGGAGCGCGAGGAACAGCTGCTCGAGGCTCGTGTACCGGTCCTTCCGCTCCGCCGCCTTCGCTTCCGCGGTGTCGATCGCGGCCGCCAGGGCCCGGCCGATGTACTGGTCGGAGGGCGCCACGTGGTCGGCGGTGGGCCGGGCTCCCAGCTCGCCCTCGAGCCGCTCGACGATCTGACCCACCGGGATCTGCAGGCCCTTGAGCAGCTCGGTGATGGTGCCGGTCTCCTCGGTCAAGAGCGCCAGGAGCAGATGCTCGGGTTCGACGGCGGGGTGCCGCATCTCGGCGGCGCGCGCGAACGCCCGCTCGAGTGCGACGCGGGCCGCGTCGGTCAGCTTTTCGAGATGCATGGCGCGGCGAATCACCCGAACCGCTGATAAAGCCGCTACGCCGTCAACGCGCCCCGTGGCCGACCTCAAGGTGACCCTGGCGGGGATTCCGCTCCGCAATCCGTTCCTCCTCGCCTCCGGGATCTGGGGCGAATCGGGGAGCTCGCTCGCCGGGGCGTACGCCGCCGGCGCGGGGGGCGTGATCACCAAGTCGATCGGTCGGGAGCCGCGACCCGGCTACCCCAATCCGACGGTCGTCACGTTCGACCAGTGGGGGTTCCTGAACGCGATGGGCCTGCCGAATCCCGGGATCGAGTCCTACCCGGAGGAGGTCGCCACGGCCCGGAAATCCGGGGCGCTCGTCATCGGTTCCGTCTTCGGCCCGGACGCCGCGGAGTTCGCTGATCTCGCAGGTCGCATGGCCGACCTCGGCGTCGCCGGCCTGGAGCTCAACCTGAGCTGCCCTCACGCCGAGGGTCTGGGTTCCGAGGTCGGTCAGGACCCGGCCGACGTGGAGGAGATCACGCGCGCCGTGGTCCGCGCCGTGAAGATCCCGGTCATCGTCAAGCTCACCCCGAACACGTCCGACCCGGCCGGGCTCGCCGAAGCCGCGGAGCGCGCGGGGGCCGCCGCCGTGAGTGCGATCAACACCCTCCGTGCCCTCGCGATCGACGTCCGACTCCGGCGCCCGACGCTCGCGCACGGGCTGGGAGGTTTGAGCGGTTCGGCGATCAAGCCGATCGGCGTCGCCTGCGTGTGGCAGATCTTCGAGCGCGTCAAGATCCCGGTCATCGGCGTCGGCGGGATCATGACGGCCGAGGACGCGCTCGAGTACATCATGGCCGGCGCGCGCGCCGTTGAGGTGGGGACGGCGGTCGCCTTCAAGGGGATCCGGGTCTTCGGCGACCTCGTCCGCGACCTCGGTCGCCTGCTCGACGAGCTCGGGATCGCGAGCGTGAACGACGCGGTCGGCATGGCCCACCGGGTCCCTGCCTAGGGAATCCGCCGAGCCTCGGGCGCGCGAACTTATCGGTAGGCGGCCCTCGACCCGGCGTGCGAACCGTCTGCCGCGTGGAGAGCCGCGAGCTCGAGACTCCGAGCACCGTCACGCTCCGTTTCTCTTACCCAGCTCCCGCACGCCCGGGCCAGTTCGTGCTGCTCTGGATCCCCGGGGACGACGAGCTTCCGATGTCCCTCTCCTACACGGCCGGCCTCAAGGGCGTCACGGTGAAGGGGATGGGCGCGACAAGTCGCCACATCGCCGACGTCCAGATCGGGGACTGGGTGGGGATCCGAGGACCGTACGGCAACACGTTCGACGTCTCGGCGAACAACATCCTCGTGGTGGCCGGCGGTTCGGGCGCGGCGGTGCTTGCCCCCGCTGCCGAAGCCGCGCATGCCCGCGGCGCCCGGTTGACCGTCGCCTTGGGAGCCACGACGGCCCCGGAGCTCCTCTTCCGCGAACGGTTCCTCGCGATGGGCGCGGACGTCCACGTCGCGACCGACGACGGTTCGATCGGCCACAAGGGCTACGTGACGGATGTCGCCGAGCGTCTGGTCCGGGCGAACGAGTTCGACGCCGTCTGGACGTGCGGACCCGAGGTGATGATGGTCAAGGTCATCGCGTCGGCCGACCGCCGAGGCGTGCCGACGTACTGCGCCATCGAGCGGCACATGAAGTGCGCCCTCGGACTCTGCGATGCCTGCTCCATCGGCCCGTACCACGTCTGCGTCGACGGCCCGGTGTTCCCGGCCTCGCAGCTCGTCATCCTCCCGGAGTTCGGTCACCGCAAGCGCGACCCGTCGGGCCGCTCGGTGCCGCACTAAAGTGGGCCTCTCCCGCGCCTCGCGGGCTCGCGCCGCGGCGTGAACGGGGGATAGGCTTTTCTTGGGACCCGACTCGCCCGGATGAATGCGCGTGGGTCCACTCGTTGCGGGCGTGATCGCGCTCCTCTTTGGCGTGGTCCTCGTCGCGATGACGTTCGTGAGTTCCCCGGTCACGATCCCCGCCTCGGGGGGCTTTGTGCCCGTCACCACGAACGCGCTGGCCGGAGGGACGCTCTCCGTCAGCTGGTCGGGGGCCCCGTCGTCGACCACCGTCGCCGTGTATCACTGCGGCAGCACCTGCGTGTTCACGTCCCAAACCGCCTGCGCGGGCATGCCGTGCACGGCCCAGGGGGGACCGGCGGCCACGGGCCACGGCGGCTCGGGGTCGCTTTCGCTCTCGGTGGCGAACGGCGCATCGTACGCGATCCTGGCCCAGGGCACGAATGCGCCGCTGAGCGCGTCGACCACGGTGACCGGACTCACGCTCGTGATGCTGCTCGGGATCATCCTCGCCGTACTCGGGGTCGTTCTCCTCGTACTGTCCCGTGGTGGACCCGCGCGGTCCCCGGCCCCGATGGGGACCGCGGGGGCATCGGAGGAGGAAGCTCCCGCCGAGGAGGAGGACGATGGCATCCGGTG
>JAKIWS010000067.1 GCA_022749895.1 Thermoplasmata archaeon | reverse complement strand
CCTCCAACCGGATCGCGTTCGCGGTCGGCGGCGCCCGACCAATCGCCTGCGACGCCCCGAGCCCGCTCTCGGCGCAATTGATCGCGCCGGTGCCCGCGGCGGACCTGCCCGGGGACCTACCGCTGACCGTGATGACGACCGGCGGTACCCCGCCCTTCTCGGTCCGGTACATCACGGACGACCCGTACGTGAACGCCTGTACGTGCGGCATCTTCTCCCGCGCGGGCAGCCACACCCTGACCGCCTTCGTCAACGACAGTCTCGACGAACAGACGATCGCCCAGGTGAACGTGACGCTCTACCCCGCCCTGACCGGTCGGCTCTCCGCATCGCCGACGACCGGCCCGGCACCGCTCACGGTGACGTTCAACGCGCGGGCGAGCGGCGGTCACCTCGCCAATCCGGCCCGGACGAACTGGAGCTTCGGGGACGGAACGACCGCCGTCGGCCTTTCGGTGCCGCATACGTACATCACACCGGGGATTTACCTCGCCATCGGCTCGCTCTCCGACCTCGGCTGGGGCAACCTCTCCAGCGCGTACGTCATCGACGTGCTCGGAGGGACCCCGGGGGGTCTCGTCCTCACGGCCAACGTCACGCCCGCGCTCCGCTCGCCCGCGGGCGCGCCGGTCACGTTCAACGCGACGGTCTCCGGCGGGACGGCGCCGTACACGTACCTCTGGACCCTGGGGGACGGGAACTCGGCCTTCGGGAGCTCGGTCGTGCAGACGTACAGCCCGACCGGGTGCGTGGGGCTCGGGACCTGCCCGCTCGTGATCAGGCTCAACGTCTCCGATGCGACCGGGCGGTCGACCAACGTCACGATCCCCCTGGACCCGGAGCAGGCGCGGCGCTCGAGCGGCCTCACGTTCACCGACCGGGTCGGCCCGGGCACGGGGGCCACCCCGTTGCTCGTGAACGGCACGGCGAGCGTCACCGGGTTCGCTGGCTGGACCCTGCTCTGGACGTTCGGGGACGGCGGCTCCGCGACGGGGACCGTCGTGAGCCACCGGTACCTCCTACCCGGGAACTACACCTTGACCGAGGTGGTCGCGGACGCCGTCGGCGACCATCTCGTTCGCAGCCACATCGAGCAGGTCACCGGGCTGCCCCGGACGACCCCCTCGGTGGGCGGAGGGCCGTCCCAGCTCGCGGGGGTCGTTCCGTACAACGCGGTGTTCCACGTGACGGCGAGCGGCGGCGCCGGGGGCCCGTACAACGTCTCCTGGAACTTTGGCGACGGGACGTCGGGGAACGGGTTCAACACGACCCACCTGTACACCACGCCCGGCAACTACACGGCGCTCGCGACCGCGACGGACCGTCTCGGAGTCCCGGGCACCGGCTCCTACAGCATCCGGGTCTACAACGTCACGTGGGTCAACGTGACCGTGAAAGGGGTCGTCTCCCCGGTCGCTCCCCAGACCCTGTTGGACCTTCGCGTTTTCGGCCAGGCCCATTGTACCGGACTCAGCGTTCCGGGATGCCGGCTCGGGAACGCGACGTTCCAGGTCGGTTTCGTCGCGGCCGCCGGTGGGAACACCTCGGGACTTCCGGTGAACGGCAATCGGAAGTTCGACGCCGCCGGGTGGGCGAACTTCACGCTGCCCGCGCCCGCGACCGGCGGCGCCTACGACTTCGTTCTCGAGTTCGTGAGCCCCGGATACGTCGGGGGCCCGACGATCCCGATCAACGTCACGGGTCACACCGCGAACACGGCGGCCCCCCTGTTCGCGCCTGGATTCGGTCTCGCAGTCCTCCTCGTCGCGGCGGCGGCCGCGGGGACGGCCGCGGCCGTCATGGTCTACCGTCGTCGCCGGGGCTCGGAGACGCCGCCGACCCCGTAGGCACTGCGACCGCCGCGCTAGCCCTTGACCACGCCGAGGGGGATGAGTCGAGCGACCCGTCGGGTGAGGCCCGCCCCTTCGGCCACCTTGACGACCTCTTCGACGTCCTTGTAGGCGCCCGGCGCTTCTTCGGTCACGCCTTCGCGCGAGGCCGCGCGGACCACGATCCCCCGGCCGGCGAGCTGGCCGGTGACCTCGTCGTATCGGAACTTCCGCACGGCCGCGTGGCGCGACAACAGTCGGCCCGCCCCGTGGCACGATGACCCGAACGACCGCTCCATCGAGGTGGGAAGCCCCGCGAGAACGTAGCTCGCGGTGCCCATGTCCCCCGGGATCAGGACCGGTTGCCCGAAGGAACGGTACGCGGCCGGCACCTCGTCGCGGCCGGCGGGAAAGGCGCGGGTCGCTCCCTTCCGGTGCACCAAGACCCGCTTGCGCCCGCCGTCGACCGCGTGCTCCTCCTCCTTCGCAATGTTGTGGGCGATGTCGTAGACGACGTCGAGGCCGAGGGCCTCCTCCTCACGGTGGAAGACGCTCACGAACGCACGTCGGACCGCGTGAGTGATGAGTTGGCGATTCGCCCAAGCAAAGTTGGCGCCGGCGGCCATCGCCTTCAGGTACCGCTGGCCCTCCTCGGAGCCGATCGGCGCGCACGAGAGCTGGCGGTCGACCAACTGGACCCCCTTCCGCGCGAGCTCCATGTTCATGAGTTCGATGAAGTCGGTCGCGATCTGGTGGCCGAGACCCCGCGAACCGGTGTGCAGCATGATGGCGACGCCACCGGTCGCGAGCCCCATCGCCTCCGCAAACTCCGGGAAGAACAGCTCGTCGACGGCTTGCACTTCCAGGAAGTGGTTCCCCGAACCGAGCGTCCCAAGTTGACGCAAACCCCGCCGACGCGCGCCGTCGCTGACCGCCGACGGAAGGGCGGCCGGGTGCCGTCCGTTCTCCTCCTGGACCTCGAGGTCGGCCGCGCGACCGTAGCCGTGCTCGACCGCCCACGCGGCCCCGCCTGCGAGCACCTCGTCGATCTCTCGCCCCGTGAGCGTGACTCCGCCCTTCGAGCCGACCCCGGACGGTACCTCTCGGTACAATGCGTCGACGAGCTGTTTCAGATGGGGACGGACCTCGTCGACCCGGAGGTTCGTGCGGAGGAGCCGGACCCCGCAGTTGATGTCGTAGCCGATCCCCCCGGGGGAGACGACCCCTTCGTCGAGGTCGAACGCCGCGACCCCGCCCACGGGAAACCCGTAGCCGAAATGGATGTCGGGCATCGCGAGCGCGTGCATCTGGATCCCGGGAAGCGTCGCCACGTTCGCGAGCTGGCCTAACGACGGGTCGCCGTCGACGGCACCGAGCAGCGCCGCGTTGCTGAACAGGATCCCGGGGACGCGCATTCCGGGCACCTCGCTGGCATCGATGCGGTAGGTGAACGCGTCGACCGGCGTCAACGTCGGCAACCGCATACCGGCCGGCGGAACTGGGTCGCCTATTTGAGCCCGGGAGCGGGCGGCCTCGCGAAGTTCGGCGGCGCAGCGCCCCGAATCCCGGCGGGACAACCTAACTTAGTCGCCCGGGCTCGCTCGGCGTCGCCATGATCGTCCGCACCCTCGTCAGCATCGTCAACCTGCTCATCTTCGCGGTGATCATCGCCCTCGAGTTCCTCGTCCCGCGCCTCGGCGGCTACCTGTTCTGGGTGATCATCGCGTACTTCGTCGGGACGTTGTTCTTCTTCCGGTCGCCCATCATGTCGAAGCCGATCACCTTCGGTGGAGCCAAGCCGTCCTCGGTGGCGCGCCCGCTCCCGTCCTCGTCGGGAGCTCTACCGTCGGGCGGGGAATCTCTCGGCTTCTGCGTTCACTGCGGTACGCTGTTGACGGCCGGGGCGATTGCGTGTCCCAACTGCGGACGCAGCCAGCCGGTGTTCTGATCGGGCCCGTTCCGTCGCCCGCCCCGACGGTCAACCCGCCGGATCCGGAACGACGCGCAGCATCCGCTCGCGGGCGCGAACGTTCGTCCCCGGCTTTACGGAGAGGTCGCGCACGACCCCCGTGATCGGCGCGGCGATCTCGTTCCGCATCTTCATCGCCTCCAGGACGAGCAGCACGTCCCCCCGCCCAACGCGGGCTCCCTCGGCCACGAGTACCTCGACGACCCGGCCGGGCATCGGGGGAAACACCGCGGTGCCGGACCCGCTGTCGAGGGCGGCCGCCGGCGTCGGCGAAGTTGGCCGGGCTTCGGTCGATGGAAGGCGAGGGGGTGGGGCGTACCGCGCTTCGCCCCGGTTCGTTCGGTCCAGGCCGACGCGAATGCTCTCCCCATCGATGGCAAGGGGCCCCGGCGGTACGGGGAGGCCGTCCGGCCAGCCGTCGACGACGACCTTCTCGCCGGCGATCTCGACCTCCGCCCGGCCGTTCTTGTCGGCGACGAGCGTGAACGGGTAGTCTCGGTCGCCGACGCGGACGGTCTTCGCGTCGAGGTCGACCTCGACGACGACCGTCTTACCGTCGAGCTCGAGCGTGAGCTGCGTCGACCCACCTCCGGCTTCCTTGCAGCCGAGCACGTCCTTCGTGCGCCCAGGCGCTGACGCCCGAATCCGACGTCGCCGTCCGCGACGTCGGCGTCGTGGCACGGTGGGTCGCCCGGTCCCGGAACGCTCCCACGATCCCGACCGCGGCGCTGGCGAGCACGTCCGGGGTCAATCCGGCATCGCGCGACGCCCGGTACGCCCGATAGACTTGGGGGAACAGGGCGTAGCTGAGCGCTTCCGCGTCGTCGGCCGCGGGGACAAGCGCGCGCACCTCCACGAGGGCGCGCGCGAACTCCGGCTCGAGCAGGTCGGCCGGCCGTACGGTGACCGGCGCCGCGTCGGCGAGCACCCGCCGGGTGAGCTCGGGGTCGAGCGGGGCGGGCGCTTGACCGTAGAGCCCCCGAACGTAGTCGCGCACCTCCTGCGTGATCGTCTGGTACCGCTGGCCGGTCAAGACGTTGAACACCGCCTGGATCCCGACGATCTGGCTCGTGGGCGTGACCAGGGGCGGGTACCCTAGGTCGGCGCGGACCCGGGGGATCTCCGCCAACACGTCCTGCAATCGGTCGATCGCCTCCTGGTCCTTGAGCTGGGAGATGAGGTTCGAGAGCATGCCACCCGGCACCTGGTGGATCAGGATGGCGGGGTCGGTCTGGAGCGAGCGGAGGTCGAGGAGCGGTCGATAGCGATCGAGGACCCCGCGGAAGTACGTGGCGATCTCCGCCAGGGCGTTGAGGTCCAGTCCGGTCGCGAGGGCGCCTTCTCGCATCGCGCCGACGAGCGTCTCGGTTGGTGGTTGTGACGTTCCGCCCGCGAACGGAGAGATGGCCGCGTCGACGGCGGCGGCCCCGGCTTCGGCGGCGGCAAGGCAGGTGAGCGTGGAGAGGCCGCTCGACGAGTGGGTGTGGACGACGATCGGTAGTCCCACCTCCTTGCGGAGAGCGGTCACGAGCTGCGACGCGGGACCCGGCGGCATGAACCCGCCCATGTCCTTGATGCACAGTTCGTCGGCGCCGAGCTCGGCCAGCGTCTTGCCGAGCTCGACGA
The DNA here is from genome assembly GCA_022749895.1 of Thermoplasmata archaeon. Taxonomy (GTDB): domain Archaea; phylum Thermoplasmatota; class Thermoplasmata; order Lutacidiplasmatales; family UBA184; genus Lutacidiplasma. The sequence continues at coordinate 1,070 of JAKIWS010000067.1, read as the reverse complement.
AGGCGGGGAGGGTGTGCACCGGCGACTCCGTGTAGCAGATCGTTCCCTGGGCGCGGGCCCCCGAGCGTTGGACGGCGCGGATCGCCGTCGCCATGTTCCGCGGGTCGTTGAGCGCGTCGAAGACCCGGAAGATGTCGATCCCCCCGCGGGCCGCCTCGGCGACGAACTTCTCGACGACGTCGTCCGCGTAGTGCCGATACCCGACTAAGTTCTGGCCGCGGAGCAGCATCTGGAGCGGGGTCCGCGGCATCCGCCGCTTGAGCTCGCGAAGTCGTTCCCACGGGTCCTCGTGGAGGAACCGAAGGCACACGTCGAACGTCGCCCCGCCCCAGACTTCCAGCGAGCGGTAGCCGATCGCGTCGAGCTGCTCCGCGGCAGGGAGCATGAATTTGGTGCGCATCCGCGTCGCGATCAGCGACTGGTGGCCGTCCCGCAGGACGGTCTCCGTGATCCCGACCATGCCCGGTTCCGTCCCGACGTTCCGCGGGGCCTACAGCGGGATGTTCCCGTGCTTCTTCGGCGGTCGCTCCTCGCGCTTCGTCTGGAGCATCGTGAGCCCGCGGACGAGGCGCGCCCGCGTCTCGCTCGGGTCGATGACATCGTCGATGTACCCGCGCTCCGCGGCGAGGTACGGGTTGAGGAACTCCGCGCGGTAATCCCCCGTCAGCTTCGCCCGGAGCGCGGCCCGGTCCGCGGCCGGCGCGCCCTCGATCTCCCGACGGAACAGGATGTTGACCGCGCCGTCGGCCCCCATGACGGCGATCTCGGCGGTCGGCCAGGCGAGGTTGAGATCCGCGCCGAGGTGCTTGGAACACATGACGTCGTACGCGCCGCCGTACGCCTTGCGGAGGATGACGGTGAGTTTCGGGACGGTCGCTTCGGCGTAGGCGTAGAGGAGCTTCGCGCCGTGGCGGATGATCCCGCCGAGCTCTTGGCCGGTGCCGGGGAGGAATCCCGGTACGTCCACGAACGTGACGAGGGGCAGGTTGAACGCATCGCAGAACCGGACGAACCTCGCGCCCTTCGTCGACGCGTCGATGTCGAGCGTTCCGGCAAGGACGCTCGGCTGG
>JAKIWS010000066.1 GCA_022749895.1 Thermoplasmata archaeon | reverse complement strand
GGACCTGGCCCCGGCGCTCGGCGTCGTCGAGGCCGAGCTCGAGGTCGCCGGTCCGGACGGCCGCCGCCGCTTCCCGGTACTCGACATGTACGACCCGAACGGCGACGGGATCAAGCGCCACCGCCTCGGGCCCGGTGAGCTGGCGGTCGCGGTCCACCTGCCGGCCAATCGTCGCGGCCACCGGGCGACGTACCGCAAGCTCCGCGTCCGCCCGTCGTTCGACTTCCCCGAGCTCGGTGTCGCGGCGGCCGCGTCGTTCGACGGGGACACGGTCGCGACGCTCGCGCTCGCCCTGGGCGGACTCGAGACGTACCCCCGCCGATTCGACGCCCTGACCGAACCCCTGGTCGGCCAGCGGCTGACCACGGAGAGGATCGAGTCGATCGCCCAGGAGATCCGCCGTCAGGTCCGCCCCGTGCACAACACGTTCCTCGCCCCGGATTACCGCAAGAAGATGGCCGGCGTGTTCGTCCGCCGCGCCCTCGAAGACCTGCTGCGCCCCACGGGGAGCGCATCGTGAGCCCGCGGGTCCGCTTCGCGCTCCTCCGACCGGAGCGGCTGCGGGTCCACGAGGAGATCGTACCCGGCAAGGTGGACGCGCTCGTCGAGGAGATCCGGGCGAGCGGGCGCGTCCTTCAGCCGATCCTGGTCGCCCGCGGGAGCGGCGTCGTCCTGGACGGCCATCACCGGTTCGAGGCGCTGCGCCGACTCGGCGTCGCGAAGGTTCCCGCGTGGGTGGTCGCGTACGATGACCCCGCCGTGCAGGTCGACCGGTGGCAACCCGGACCGCCGCTCTCGAAGAACGAGGTGGTCGAACGGGCGCGCAGCGGCCGGCCGTTCCCGCCGAAAACGAGCCGGCACAAGCTGCTCGTCTCGCTCCCCGAACGGCCCGTGGGTCTGGCCGAGCTCATGCGGTCGACGCCGCGTCGCCCCGTTGCCGCCCGTCGCTCCCGCCCGACGCGTCCGGCGCGGGTCGCCCTGCCTCCGGAGTGAACGGGAGCGGCCACCGCCCGTCGGCGAACCGCCGGACCGCGTCGAACAACAGCTTGAGCTCGACCGGCCGCACGCGTTCGCGCAGGCTCTCCGCGGTGTCCCCCGCGAGGACGGGCACCGCCTCCTGCAGGAGGATCGGTCCGGCGTCGAGGTCGGCGGTCACCAGATGGACGGAGGCGCCGCTCTCCTTCGCCCCGGCACGCAGGACGGCGGCGTGGACGTTCGGTCCGAACATCCCGCGCCCCCCGAACGCCGGGAGGAGCGACGGATGGAGGTTGATCACGCGTCCTCGCCAGCGAGCGAGGAAGGAATTCGGCAAGAGCGCGAGGAATCCGGCGAGCACGACGAGCTCGACGCCCGTGCCTCGGAGCGTGCTATCGAGCTCCGCGGCCCAGGCCGTTTCCTCGCGCCCGCGGTACGGCAGCACCGACGTGGGGAGCCCCCGGCGGCGGGAGCGCTCGATGCCCGGCGCGTGCGGGCGGTCCGCCACGACGATCGCGATGCGCGCCGGAATGTGGCCCCCCGCGATCGCCTCGGCGAGCGCATCGAGGGTCGTCCCCTCGCCGGAGATCAGCACCCCGACCGCGAGGACCCGGGTCATCCGTCGGGCGTAGCGAGGTTCCGTTAGAAGAGCGTGGCGGAGGTGAACGCGAACTTGCCGACGACCGCCGCGGGAGAGTTGACGCAGGTGTAGCCGCGCTCGTCGGCGTAGCAGCGACGATCCCGTCCCAGCATCTCGATGCCCCGGAGGATGCGAAGGACGCTCTCGGTGAACCGAAGGTTCTTGAGCGGGGCCGCGAGGCGCCCGCCGGTGATCCGGTACGTCCCGTCCCGGGTCATCCCGGTAATGACCGCCCGACCGGGGTGGACGACGCGTACGTAGTGGAACCGCGTCACGAGGATGCCGTCGCCCACGGCCCGCACGAGGTCGTCGAACGAGGCGGGTCCGGGACCCAAGATCATCTGCGTCGGGGTGGCTCCGACCTCGCCGTACGGGGTCTCGGGGGGCGGGGCGTGCCCCGTGGGGCGGGACTGCAGATGGCCGCTCGTCACGAGATCGACGACCGCCGGCTTCGCCCGACCTCGGTAAATGAGCGGCGTGGCCCGCTTGACCATCCCTTCGTAGTCGATCGCGGCCGGCAACGTGAGGGGGGAGCGAGCGTCGTCGATCAGATTGACCGACGGGGGCGCGATCGTCCGGCCGCGGCGGTGGACGAGGCAGCTCCACCCATCCTCGTCGGCCTTGCCGGCGAATCCGAGGAAACCCAGGAAGGCGATGGCCTCCGAGAGCGCCGGCCCGGCGAGCAGGACGCGGTACGTCCCGGGCCGGGCCGCTTGCGGAGGCTCGGTCGGCATCCGCTCGGCGGCTTCCCGGCCGAGTCGTCCGGCGTCCATCGAACGATGGTCCCAGTGGGCGCCTTCCGACCACCCGGAGACCGGGCTCTCGGATTCCGGTCGCTCGACGAGGACGCTGGATTGGAGCATCGATCGGCGCATCGACCGCACCAGGTCCGACGTGTTCGCGACCGCGAGCATCTCCAGGCCCTGGTTCACCACCCCCGAAACCCGGGCGCCGGGAGCCTCGTCGAGGGCGGTCTCGATCGCGCGCCGCGCGGCGCGACCCTGACCTTCGGGGTCGATCCGCGCCGTCGCGGTGGAGAACGGCGTCGCGCCGGGTCGTTCCCCGTTCGGTCCGGCAAACCCGGGGAACTTCGCATCCCGCGGGGCCACGTGAGCGAGACCGATCGCCGTCCGAACGAGGGCCCGCAGGCCGGACGGGGTGAGGTCGTCGCTCGTCGCGGTGCCGAGTCGCCGATCGTCGCATACGCGGAGGGAGACGACCGTGCGCTCTTCCAGCATCGGCTGGTGGATCCAGGAGTTCGCGAAGCGCATCGTTCCGAAGCGGGAATAGGTCACGCGCGCGTCCGCCGTGAGACCCGAAGGTAGCCCGTCGACCACCCCCGTCGCGAGACGCTCGAGGCGGGGGAGGGTCACCGGGCCCATGGTCAACCCGCCCAGACCCGGACGTTGTGGAACCGGGCCGCCGGGGCCCCGTGGCCGACCCGGGCGACCTGCGACGGTTGGCCCTTCCCGCAGTTCGGGACGCCCCAGAGATGCCAGGTCTTGGAATTCCCCACGGCGTCCAACGACCGCCAGAACTCGGGCGTCATCCCGGCGTAGATCGGGTTCCGCACGAGTCCATCGAGCTCCCCCCGACGGATCCGGCGCCCCACCTCCGTCCCGAACTGGAAGTTGAGCCGCTTGTCGTCGATCGACCACGACCGGTTCGTCTGGAAGTAGATCCCGTCCTGGATCCCCTCGAGGAGCTCGTCGAAGCTCCGGTCGCCGGCGGCGAGGTCGATGTTCGTCATCCGGATGAGCGGGAACCGGTGGGCGCCCTCGGCGCGGAGCGTGCCGCCCGACCGTTCCCACCCCAACTGGGCGGCGGTTTCGCGCGAGGTGAGGAGCCCGGTCAACCGACCGTCCTCGACAAGCGGAACCCGACGCGCGGCCACCCCGTCATCGTCCCACCCGAACGACCCGAGCCCGCCCGGTTCGGTCGCGTCGGCGGTGATCTGCATGTTCGGGCTCCCGTAGATCCGCTGGCCGACGTCCCCCGTCGCGACGAACGACGTGCCGGCGTAGCCGGCTTCGGTGCCCAAGATCCGGTCGAGCTCGGTCGCGTGACCGACCGACTCGTGCACCTGGAGCGCACATTGGTCGGAGGCGAGAACGATCGGCATCGTACCCGAGGGGCACGCGGGCGCCTGGAGCAGCGCCACGGCCTCGCGTCCGACGCGGGGGGCGATGCCCGGCAGGTCGAGTCCGCGCACGAATTCGAAGCCGGCTTGACGGAAATCCCCACCGAACGACGTCGGTCCGCTGCGACGTTGGACCTCGCCCCCGCTCACGGCGGTCGCCTCGACGCCGGCGCCGACCTGAACGATGGTCGAACGGTACGAACTGCCCTCGGTGGAGGCGAACCACTTCACTTCCTTCCAGGCGCTGTAGGAGGCGCGGCCGCTCTTGATCCGGGGCGATACGTGCACCGCCCGTTCGGCCTCCAGGAGTACCTTGAGTTTGGTCGCGAGGGGGACCTGGAACGGGTCGCTCCGCAGTTTCGTGGTGTAGCGCCCGTTGCGAGGTCCCTTCTCGTCGGTCACGCGAAGCGCCGCGCGGGCCGACGGGTCCGCGGCCCGGGCCGCGCGCACCGCGCGTTGCGCGGCCGCGCGGGTCGCGACCGAGGTGATGGCCGACGCCGTGCCGAATCCCCACGCCTTCGCCGTGCGGACGCGGACGCCGACCGCGGCGCGCACCGCGGACGTGAGCGCGCTCGCGGTGCCGTTCCGTACCGCGAGGTACTCGACGGCGTACGGGGCCACGATGCGGGCGTCCGCGTAGACGATCGCGCTATCGCGCGTCGCGGAGGCCAGCGCGAGCTTGAGGAGCTCTTCCACCCGTTGGTTCCCTCCGCGCGTGCGTCAGAGCATGACGCGGAGGTTGAGCTTCTCGGTGAGCTCCTTGTAGCGGTTGCGGATCGTGACCTCGGTGACGCCGGCGACCTCCGCGACCTCGCGCTGCGTGCGGCGCTCGCCGCACTGCACGCTCGCGATGTAGATCGCCGCGGCCGCGACGCCGGTGGGGCCGCGTCCGCTCGTGAGCTCGCGTTCGGTCGCTTCCTTGAGGATCTCGTTGGCGCGCGTTTGGATCTCGCCCTTGAGCTTGAGCTCCGAGCAGAACCGCTGAATGTAATCCTGCGGTTTCGTCGGCATCAGCTTGAGCTTGAGCTCGCGGGTCATGAACCGGTACGTCCGGCCGATCTCCTTCCGCCCGATCCGGGACTTGCTCGCGATCTCGTCGAGCGTACGCGGGACGTTGCACTGCCGGCAGCTCCCGTACAGCGACGCCGCCACCACGCCTTCGATCGACCGACCCCGAATGAGGTTGCGCTGGACCGCCTTCCGGTAGATCATCGCCGCGGTCTCGCGTACGTTCCGCGGGAGCGCCATGCTGGAGGCGATCCGGTCGAGCTCGGCGAGCGCGAACGCCAGGTTCCGCTCGGTGGCGTTGGAGACCCGGATGCGGCGCTGCCACTTCCGGAGTCGGTACAGCTGCGCGCGGTTGCGGGTCGGGATCGATTTGCCGTACGGGTCGCGGTTCTTCCAGCCGATCTCGGTCGAAAGTCCCTTGTCGTGGATCGTGAGCGTGCTCGGGGCGCCCGTCCGGGTGCGCTTCTCGCCCTGCTCGGCGTCGAACGCCCGCCACTCGGGTCCCTGGTCGATCATCGCCTCTTCGAGCACGAGCCCGCACTCGTCGCAGACGATCTCGCCTTTTTCGTAGTCGCGCGTGAGATGGGTCGACCCGCAGTTCGAGCATCGCGTCGGCACGACGATGTCGCTCGTCCGGTCGTCGGCCGGTTTCGCACCGTTCGGCGCTGCCGTCTCCTCGGATGCCATCGATTTCTAACCCCCTTCGTCCAATACGGTCGCCCCGATCCACGCTGCCGCCTCGGTCAGCGTCGGGGGCCGGATAGGTCGAACGGAGAGGTACGGTTGCGCGACCGGTCCAAAGACCCGGCCGACGCGACCGAGCGGCCGGCCGGTGCGGTCCAGGACCGTGCGTCCTTCGGTCGGGAACGAGCGACCATGCGCACGTATGGTGATGTTTCCCGAGGCGGCGACGGCGAGAACGACGCCGAATTCCCGTAACCGCGACTCACCGCGGGTCCCCCGCCGAGCCAATTGGTATAAACGATTTGCGATAGGTATATAAAAATTACGTACGGGTTCTGCGTTTTGAGACGGGCGGAAGCGGCGGTCCTTCGGGCGGGGGCTCGTCGTCCAGGGGGACCTCCGCGGAGCTCGGGTCGCCGGGGAGCCCGTCGGGGGATGCCGCGTCGAGTTCCTCTCCGGCCCGGCGCTCGTGCGTGAGCCGGTCGACCTCCTTCCACAGCTCCTCGATCTCTTCCTCGGGAGAGCCGTACCGGCGGTCCTCGCTCAAGGCGGCGCGGACCTGGGCCATCAGGCGGGCCGCGCTCTGCGCATCCCGGGCGCGTCCTTTGATGCGGTGCAGGCGTCGTGCGAGGTTGCGGGCCTCGTCGAGGATCTCCTCCTCCTCTTCGTGGGCGATCGCCAGGATGACCGGCGCCTTCGGGATCCGAAGGATCGCGCTCCGCAGCTCGATGAGGGCGCGCGCGGCCTCCGCGGAATGCTCTTCCTGGAGCGTTTGCAAGAGGTGGCGGAACTGCTCCATCGCCTCCCGAACGTCCTCGCCCCGCTTCTCGGCGGCGCGGATCGATTCCCCGTATTTTTTCGCTTCGAGGACGCAGAACTTCGGGATCGCGTCGCTGAGGACGGCGAGCGCGAGCGACGCGCTCGCGGCGGCCCGCTCGACGGCGCCCGTCGACAGCGTCCCTCCCTTGAGCTGCACGCGGGGGTCGCCGACCCGCGCGGTCAGGTGGTCGACGTCGAGCCCGATCTTCGCGGCAAGGGCGCGGGTCTCGTCGACCCGCTCCAGCAGCCCGCGGAGCCACCCCCAATCGCTCGAGGCCTTCTGGTAGAGGGATTCTCCGCGGCGGACCGCCACCGACGCGCGCTCGGTATCACCGACGTCG
>JAKIWS010000065.1 GCA_022749895.1 Thermoplasmata archaeon | reverse complement strand
CGCGGCCGCGATGGCGTTGCCGATCTGTTGCGCGTGCGCGATGAAGAACGGGACGCCGTTGGATTCCTCGCACGGCATACCGCCGCCCTGGGCGCACGGGTCCTGCCCGGGGTCGAACGCGTTGGGGTCGTAGACCCCATCGAAGAGGGTTGTCTCCATGACGAACGCCACCTGGACATCTGGCCAGGCGGTTACCCCATTCCCGACCGCTTGGGCCGACAGGGTGACCCGCGCCTGAGGGACGCCCGCGGCGCAAGCGCTGGTCTGGAAGGCACAGATCGCCTTGGGAGTAACGTCGACCCCGAGCGCCAGGGAGGAGGTGAGGGGCGCCGAGGGCGTGGTGGTCGGGGAGACGGAGGTCAGGCCCCCGAAGTGCGCGGCGCCCAGCCCGGAATGCAGACCGGTCCGGACCGACTGGCCGGAACCCTGGGTCGGCGCGAGCATCAGGAGGACAGAGAGCACGCTGAGCCCCACGGTGGCGTAGAGCGAGGCGCGGGAAGCGATGCGGAAATTCACCTATTTACTCCGGTGCCGGGGCGTGCTAGGATGCCCCATGGAGCGCGGGTGGACTTAGGTCTTTCCTCCCGGGACTCACGTCCATCGCCCGGCGGAGTGGAACGCGCGGTCCACCTGATCGCGGAGCACCGCCAAACCCGCGCCCGAAAGGGAAGAGATTCGCGAGGAAGCCTGGCTATGGGCGTCGGGGGGGAGCGCTACTCGAAGTGCCCGACCTGGCCGGCGCTCTTGTTGATCCCCTCGCGGTCGAACTTGGAGACCATCATGCCGCTCTTGGCGGCGACCTTCATCGCGACGGGGCGGTTCTTCATGCCGACGCGCATGAAGCCGGCTCCGAGGAAGCCGGCGGCAACGCCTTGGAGGGAAACGTTCCCGACGCCGACCGTGTTGCCGATGCCGAGCTGAGTCAGGACCGGGATCGCCGTCGGCGCGGGGACCGGGATGCCCGGGGGCAACGGTGGGGGCGGCGGTGGCGGGGCGGACGGGCCGAGCGGGGGTGGCGTGAAGTCGACGGTCACCGAGCCGAGCGGGAACGAGACAGTGACGACGGTGTTGTTCGTGTAGGGCACGAAGTTCGCCCAGGTGAAGATCCCACCAACGGCCGTGCTGCCGCCGGCGTGGCAGGTGATCGTGATACAGGAATCGACGGGGACGGTCTGGTACGGCGGGCCGGTCGCGACGACGTTGAAGGAGGCGGTCCACTCATCGCCGACGTACATGATGTTCTGGGAGGCGTTCGTGCTCCAGTTCCATCCGAGGATGATCCGGCCGCCGAAGTTGGAGATCGTGGGGACGGTCTGACAGCTATGGAGCGTCACACCGTTCCGCGCGCAGGCCGCGGCCGGCTGGAGAGCAGTACCGCCCGCCACGACGATGCTGCCGAACGAGACGAATTGGAAGATAGGCTTGCCCGAGCTCGACGCCGTTTGGGTCTCAACGACCGGACCAAAGCCGACCTGACGTAACGCGAGGAACAGCGTCGGATTGTTCGTGTTCGGCTTGTCGGCGCTGCCGTGCGCGACGTACTGCAAGGTCCCGGACTGCCCGTCGGGGCACGTGAAGAACGCGGGGCCGTCCCAGGTCCCCCCGGTCGCGGCCGCTAGGTCGCAGCCGGCGAGCAGCACCTTCGCGGTGTCGGCCTGGACCTTGACGCCGCCCGGGCCGCCGCCGACCCGCCCGGTCGGCCAGTCCTTCGCGTACGGGTCGGTCATCGCGTCCCAGTAATCGATCGTGTCGACGGTGCAGACGCCGCCGATCGACTGCGTGCAAGCGGGCGCCGTGTGGGCGAGTGCGGCGATCGAGTGGGTCACGTTGCCGTCCTGGCTGCGAATCCATCCCTCGCAGTTCGGGGAGATCCCGTTCTGGAAGGCGTACGACGGCTCGCAGGTCCCGGGGAAGCAGGTCCCCACCGTGCCCCCCGACCAAGGTGAAACGCAGTAGTTGACGGAGTAGTTGGGGTCCCGCGGCGCCGTCGACCCCATCCAGACGATCACGTGGTGCGTGTTGTTCGTCCAGCCGAGGCCGCTTCCGATGATCGTCCCGTAGAGCGCGGTGATCACGGACGAATGAAGGAAGTTGTCAGAGAAGTCGGAATCACCGTAGACGAATCCTCCACCCAGGGTCTTCGCCTGGAACGTCGAGACCACCTCGCTGCCAAAGTACTGCGACGGGACGAACGACTGGATGTCGACGTGGTACTCCGAGCCGTCGCCGTCATCGAACGGGGAATCGAGCGTCGCGAAGTAGTCGACGAGGGCGAAGGAGACGTGAGAGTGAGGGTTTGCGGCCGCGATGGCGTTGCCGATCTGTTGCGCGTGCGCGATGAAGAACGGGACGCCGTTGGATTCCTCGCACGGCATACCGCCGCCCTGGGCGCACGGGTCCGTCCCCGCGTCCCCCGCGTACGGGTCGTAGACGCCGTCGAACAAGGTCGTCTCCATGACGAACGCGACCTGGACATCTGGCCAGGCGGTGACGCCATTCCCGACCGCCTGGGCGGAGAGCGTGACCCGTGCCTGGGGTACGCCCGCGGCGCAGGCGCTGGTCTGGAAGGCACAGATCGCCTTTGGGGTGACGTCGACCCCGAGCGCCAGGGAGGAGGTGAGGGGCGCCGAGGGCGTGGTCGTCGGGGAGACCGAGGTGAGGCCCCCGAGGTGCGCGGCGCCAAGGCCGGAATGCAGACCGGTCCGGACCGACTGGCCGGAACCCTGGGTCGGCGCGATCATGAGAACGACCGACAGGAGCGTGAGGCCGACGGTGGCGTACAGGGAGGCGTGCGCGGGAACGCGGAAATTCACGTGATTCGCTCCAACTCCAAGGCGTGCTAGAGAACGCCATGGAGCGTAGGTGCGCATAGGCCTTTGCTACCGCTACCCCCCGCGGCCCGCTCCGGAGCGGGCACAATTCAATAGGCCAGGCGGCGGAGCGACCGAAAGTTCGCCCCGATCACCGCGGCCGCGACCGAACCGACGCTGACGACGACCACCCAGAGGCCCAAAGGTTCTGTGGTCGCGAGCGCACCCAAAGCGAGCCCCCCGGCGGCCGAGGCGACCCCCGAGAACAGGTAGAGGTTCGCGATGACCCGGGCGAGGGCGCTCGACGGGATCGTCCCCTGAAGGTAGGCGTACTTCGTCCCGAGATACCCAGCGCCGACCATGCCCGTGAGGAACCAGACCGTGACGACGGCGGCGAGGTCGGGGGTCGCAAGGTACCCCAGCGCGAGGAGAGCCCCCGCCGCGCCCGTGGTCGCGAGGAGCAGCGGTCCGACGAACGACCGCGGGTTCCATCGGCCGAGCACCAAGCCACCGAGGATCCATCCGGCGATGTACCCGACGAACATCGTGCTGTAGGCCGCGGCCGGATGAGCAAAGTGGGGGGCAAGGAGGACGGCGAGCAACGTCGGGGCGGCCAGGAAGAAATCCCGGAGGACGCTGAAGCCCGCCAGCTCGCGGAGCGGCCGCCCCGCGGCCCCGGCGAGCATCTTCCACCCCGCCCGGAAGCTCGAACGCAACGTGGTCGATTCGTCGCGGTGGGGCGTCAGGGAGAGGGGGATCGAGCAGACGGTCGCGAGGACGAGCAGCCCCGCGTAGAGGTACATCGCCGTCCCGGAGGCCGCGGCCGCGAGCAGGATGCCGCCCCCCGCGTATCCGAGAAGCTCGACCCCGCCGCCCAGGACCCCGAGAAGGCCTTGGGAGCGGAACAGGGCGTCGGGAGGTAGGAGCCAGGCGGGAGCCGCCTGCCCCACCATCCAGGGGAGGTCCCAGAGGATCGAGAGCGCGGCGACGAGGAGGAGCAGCAGCGCAGGAGTGAGGGCGCCCAACGAGAACGTGAGACCGAGCGCGAGCGCGATGACCGCCATCGCCGGATACGACGCCAGCAGGATCGTGCGTTTGTTGTGGGCCCGGTCGACGACCGGGCCGAGCAGGAACGTGAGCGAGTACGCGAGGTACTCGACGAACAGCACGGCGCCGGGGAGCAGGAAGCCGCCGGTGATCCGGTAGGCGAGGAACGGGACGGTGATCGCGTAGATGGCGTACCCAACGCCCGATGAGGAGCCCTGGAAGAAGTACCAGAGAAACCGGCGGTTGCGGAGGAGGCCCCGATAGCTCGTGTCGGAAAGCTTGGGTCCGCCGGCCGCCACGGAGGATGCTCCCGTTCCGCCACAATCGGTGGAAGGGATGAAACGCCGGGTCGGTCGCGGGAGTACCCCCGGGTCGAGGGCGGGAGTAGCTCACGCGAACACCGGGTTACGGTTATTCCCGCGGCCCGGTTCCGCGGCATCGTGGCCCGCCGCGCTCCCCCGCCGGAATACTCGCGGATGGCCCGGTACTACGACCAGGTTTACTCGTGGAAGGACTACGCGGAGGAAGCGCGCAGGATTACCGCCCTGGTGCGGCGGTGGGGGCGGTCGAACAGCCGAACGCTGCTCGACGTTGGGTGTGGCACGGGCACCCATCTCGCCCTCCTACAAGGGAGGTTTCGCTGTACCGGCGTCGAGCGGAATGACGCGATGCTGCGGGTCGCCCGGCGGAAGAGCCGCGCAGTCCGTTGGGTCCACGCGGACATGGAACGTTTGGAGCTCGGGGAGCCGTTCGACATCGTCACGTGCCTTTTCGGGGCCATCGGCTACGTCGGTACGGTCCCGCGTCTGCGACGGATGATGCAGAGGTTGGCGCGGCACGTCCGCCCCGGGGGCCTCCTCGTCATCGACCCCTGGTTGACTCCCCAGAACTATCAGGACGGCCACCTCAGCTTGACCGTCCACGACGCTCCGGGCCTGAAGATCGCCCGGGCGGCCATCAGTCGCCGCGAAGGTCGGCGATCGACAATCGAGTTTGGGTACGTCGTCGGGGCGTCCCGTGCCCCGCTCCGACTGTTCCGGGAGACCCATCGCCTCGGACTCTTTTCCGTCGCCGAGATCCTCGCCGCCCTGTCCGACGCCGGCTTCCGGGGCCGCTTCTATCGCAAGGGCTTCTCGCTCGACCGGGGGTTGTACGTGGCCGTCCGGGAGGGGCTCGAAGGCGACGCGCCCCCCGCCTCCCGACGTCGGGTGGTCAGGGTTCGCTGACCCCGGTTCTTCCCCGGCGGGCGACCACCACCCCCCCTCCAGGGTGATCGACCCTCGTTTTCGGCGTGTACAGAGGTCGTACTAGGGCTCGATGTTTATAAGGCAAGTTGGCCCGATGGTAGATAATGGGCGGTGCCCCGGCCGGGTTTCCCCGGGCCTCCTCGCGGTCGCCCGGCCGAGGGGACGGCTTCCCGCCGCCGGGGGACCGCCCATTCCCATCCGCCCTCCCGTGGGTCCTCCTGGTCGCGACCCTGACCGCAATCCCGGTGGTGGCGCTCTTTGCCCCGACCCCGAATCGGGCGCCGTCACCCTCATTGTCCGAGGGCGCCCACGAACTCGCGGCGGCTGCGCACTCCCTGGCGCTCGGAGCCGGTCCGGCTACCGGCCTCCCGCTCGCCTGCACTCCCTCGGTCTCGAACACCCTGCGGTGCGGGTCCACCTTTTCCAGTACCGCCCGGGGAGGGGCCACTAATTCGACCCCGATCTGGGTCGGAATCACGCCAGCCCTGAATCGGAGCCCGACCGTACGCGAGTCGGCCTCGCTCGCCTACGACCCCGCTCTCAAGGAGGTCGTGCTGTTCGGCGGACAGACGGACGGACGGATCCCGCTCGGGGAGACGTGGACGTACGTCAACGCCACCTGGACCGAGCTCCAGACCGGGAACTCCACGCCCCCGGCCCGTTGGGGCGCCGGATTCGTCTTCGATGACGAACAGGTTCCCGGCCTCCTGCTTCTGTTCGGGGGCCGGAACGCGACCCATTTCTTCAACGACACGTGGGAGTTCAGCGCGACCGGTTGGCGCGCGCTCCCCCCCAGCCTCTCCCCGGGCCCGCGAGCGTTCCCCGCCCTCGGGTTCGACGAGCGCGCCCAGGAAGCGGTCCTGTTCGGTGGGACCCGGGCGGGGCTCGCACCTCAGTCCGTGCTCGTCCTCGCCGACACGTGGGTGTTCCGGGCCGGGACGTGGACCAACGTCACGCTCTCCCAGGCGACCAGCCCGCCCGCGGCTCGGGGAGCCTCATTCGCGGTCGACGCGGGGGCCGGTGGGCTCCTGCTCCACGGGGGGAACGGAGCCCTCCGATGCTCCCCCACCGCCGGGACGTGGCGGTTCAACGCGGGAAGCTGGAGCAACGTCACCGCCAATTTCGGCGGCGCCCAACCCCCGGCGACGTTCGGGGGCGCCTGGCTCAACGACTCGGCCGACCATCAGTTCCTGGCGTTCGGCGGCTTCGGGAACTGGGCCGGCACTGGCTGCGGCGCGAACAACGTGACGTGGAGCCTTCACAACGGGACGTGGACGAACCTCACGACGAGCGCCGGGAACGCTCCCTCGCCCCGCCTGTTCTCCGCGACGACGTTTGACGGGCTCGACGGCTACACGCTCCTCTTCGGCGGCAACCTCTCGGGTTCGGGGATCGATTCCTCCGAGACCTTCGCGTTCTCCGCGCGCCCGGTGAACGGGTCGACGAACCACGGCTCGTCCAACAACAGCACGGCGGCCCTGACGGCGCTGTTGCAGGCGACGCCGGCGGACGGCGTCG
>JAKIWS010000064.1 GCA_022749895.1 Thermoplasmata archaeon | reverse complement strand
TACGCAGACCCGAATCAGAACCAAGTGAGCGCGAGGGTGGTACCATGGGGGCCTGAGGTCAGCCGGGGGACGGTGGTCAATCGGCCCCTGGAACGGGGTAATCGCGACCCGGACCACCCTATCCGCGGCGACCGTGCTCGAATCTCCTCAGCCCAGGCACGAGCTCGAGGACCCACGCGGTAACCGGCCCCATTTCGGCCTGCCGCAACCGGGATTCCGACGGCTTGGTTTGGAGGGTGCGCTGCCATCTTAGTCGTTCGGCTCGACAGTCCGCATACGCCCACTCGCCCTCTGGGCAAAGATGCGTCCCGTAGGCCAGACAGACTTCACACGCGCTGAGGTGGCGATCCCACAGGGCAAGCTTCTGACTGAACCGAATAGCCAACGTCGCGGCCTTTGGGGAAGGGCCGGACTCGACAGAAGCCAAGACCGTCGGAGACTCTGCATGCCCGCCAAGATCTGGTTGGGCCCGACCCCCGATTTCTTCCGGCCTTGCCTTTCCTACCGATAGGTTCTCGTCAGCGGCCACGAAGCCTCAAACCTGTCCAATCGATTTGGACCCGCGTCGGGTCGTTCGAATCACCGGGTACTCCGGAGGCTGACTGCCGGCCCTTTTGTCCGGCTCTCGACGACCAATCGACCGGGCCCGATGGTTTTAGTCTCGCATACTCCATGCCCGTCCATGGCCGCGGTTGACCACTCTATCCTTCGAGAGCTCCTCCGCGGCGGGACGCTCTGGTGGTGGGATGTTAACCCCCGAACATCTTCGAACGAGTTGGCGAAATCAATCGGGACCGTCAGGTCCACCGTTTGGGCCCGGCTACGCCAGTGGAAGGCGTGGGGATTCCTATCCGGACTTCGCGCCGTGCCGAATCCCGGTCTGTTTGGTTGCGTCATGGGCGCGGGGGTAGTCGAGGTTCCGCGGCCCCAGGACAAACCGGCGTTCTTGGAATCCTTGCCGTTGTATGAGGGCGTGGTGGGGGCGTGGGATTTCGTCGGGGAAACGGTCCAAGTAAACGTCGTTGGGCCATCCGTGCCCTCCATAGCTCGATGGAGCCAGCTGTTCTCGAAGGTGACCGGGGTGAGAGCGGCGTGGGGGTTCGAGCCCTATCGTGTTCCGCTCCCCGTGAGCCGTCCGACGAAGACCGACTGGCGAATGCTGAAGGAGCTTCTCCGGTCTCCGTCTACCGAACTCGCCGACCTGGCCAAACCGCTCCGACTTACCGCGAGAACTCTTGCGCGGCGGGAGGCGCGACTACGAGTGAATCACTTCGTGTGGTACGTCCCGTTGATCGATTACGCCCGGCTTCCGGGGACTACGTTCGCGCTGTTCAACGTGATTCCCACTAACGCCGGACCTCACCCTGTGCTCTTGGCTCGGCTTGCCAACGTCTGCGCTGACGCGGTCACGCTCAGTGATGACAGCCAATTCTCCTTAAACGAACAGTCTCAGATGAACACAATCTCGGCCGTCGTTCCATATCGCTCACCCGGGGAGGCAGAAGATGGTCAGCGCAGAATTCTCGAATTGCCGGAGGTGAAGGATGTCAAGATGTACTTTCCTCGATCGAACTACTTCTTTGGCGGCTGGTTCGACGATCGGATCGATTCGGCTCTCCGAAATCGAACCCTGGGCGAATCCTCGAACTCTCTCGTCCCCACACACGACATATCACATAGGTCGCAAGGGGGCGAGAGCGGCCGGTCGCTGCACGTTCGGACCGAGTGTCTTGCGTCCGCTTCGAGCCGGCCCGCACAACACCATTGGAGTCCGTAGTGCCGCTTTCGGCTGATCGGTACTACCGCGGGCTGATTGTGGCTGGGCATCCCCGCGGTGGGACCGCCTGATATCGACGGCTTTTCGGCAGCGATGCGCGTCCGGTGCCAGCGTCGATCTCGGCACGCCACAAACCACCGGAAGAGAGAGCCGTTCAGCCCTCCACGGGTTCCCTTGGACGCTCTAGTAATTGGTCTGGGTGAAGCTGGTACAGCTCCACGAAATCGCAATCGTCGGCAGGTTACCGGACTGCCCCGATTCCACGAAGCTCCGCTCGAGGCCGCCGGTCTGAACCAGCTGCATGATGAGGAATGCTACGGAGGCGGAGTGGTCGAAATACAGATAGGTAATCGTTCGGCTGGTCTTCGATATGATATCCTGAAGGAGCTTTCCGTTCGCCCCGGCAGGTCCCGAGTAGGTCATCGTAACCGTAGCCACTCGGGTGGAGGCGTTGAACGCCCATGAGTTCAGGAGGAACCCCGTGGCGGTCTTGGAGATCGGATAGTGAACCGTTACGGGACCGGTAATTCCCGTCGGTTGAAGAAGGTAGAAGGGGGTCTAGGCTTCGACTCGCTCAGCGGGTACCTGGTCCTCTTCGGCGGCTTCGGCGGGACGATGCACTCGGACACCTGGGCCTTCACGGGTGGCCAGTGGACTCGGTCGGCTCCGCTCAGTAACCCGCAGGCTCGGGCCGGATTCTTCATCGTTGACGACGGGACGGATCGGTGCCTCGTGGGATTCGGAGGATACACTTCCAACTCGGTTCCGTCGAACGTCGGCGACACATGGCTGTTTGAGTAGTCCCGGCCTGTTCCGCGATGGGCCCGATCTTGCTACCGAGGTGCCACGCCACAACCGCTCCGGCTGGCGGAATGGCTGATTGGGAGGCCCGCCCGGGGGTACTGGGCCCGGACGGATTTGAACCGACGACCGACCGGTTATGAGCCGGTCGCTCTAGGCCACTAAGCTACGGGCCCGTCTCCCTGAAACCGGCATCGGAGGCGCCGCCGAGCGGGGTTCCGGAGCATAAGACGGTGGGTCTTGAGCTCGTTCGAACCGCTGACCTTTCGGTTAACAGCCGATCGCTCTACCACTGAGCTACGGCGGCACCGGGGGCGTCGAGCGGGCTCGTCGCTAATAGCCTTTCCGCGCCCCCGCGCGTGCGCGGTACTCCGCGGCGCGTTCTTTGAGGTGCGCGATGAGTTGCGTCATCCGGTCGAGCGAGACGTCGAGCGAGTTCCAGAACTCTCGCGCCCGGTCGGTTACGATCGCCCCGTCGGCCGACGGCTGGATCACGCCTTCGCGCTCCAGGAGGTGGAGCGAGTAGCGGACCTTGTGGATCGGGAGCTTGAGCGCCTCGCTGAGCCGGATGATCCCCATCGGCGGGGCCCCGCTCAACCGCTCCAGGATGTCGACGTTCCGCGCCAGGAGGTCGAGTTCGCTCGCGATCCGGTCGACGAGCTGCGTCCCTTCGACGGGTCCTTCGGGGGTCGGGGCGTCGACCCGCCCCGGCGGCTTCGAGATCGGCATCGGTTCCGAAAGGCGGCGAGAGCGCCCCGCTTATTGAACGTTTGTCGCGAATCCGGGGTCGTGTCGAGGGCCCTAGAGGCCGCGGAATCGGGTTAGGTCGCTCGAGCCGTTCCCGCTCCGGCGGAGGTCCCGGGCCAGCGCTTCCCCCCGCACCGTAAGGTGGTAGACCTTGAGACGACGCGGCTGACGTTGCACGTGGCGGAGCTCCTCCTCCACGACCCCGGCCGCGACCAGGCGTCGCAGGACGTTGCTGATCACATTCTGCCGGGCGCTGAGCCGCTCGCTCATGCCGAGCTGCGTCCACGCGACCGACGGGATATCGTCCGCGCGCAGTGCGCCGAGCCCCGCCAGATAGACGACGAGACGGGAGGAGAGCTGGCGGGGTTCATCCCCGTTCCCGGCGCCGTTGTGGTCGACGACCGTGACGGTTCGCGATGGGTCGTGCGGCACGACGGCGGTAAGCGGGGAACCGGGGGTCGCGGGCTCGAAAACGAACGAGCGGATGGGGCGGCTCTCGCTCGCGGGCGGGGTCGTCGGTTCCCGGAGGACCGTGGTCTGGGGGGTCGCCGCCGCGGCCGCCATGGGGGCGGACGGAAGGTCGACGCTGACGGGGTTCGCGACGAACGTGGAGGGGAACGCCGCGTACTCGGTCTCCGCACCGTACGGCGCCTCGACGCGCCGCGGCCGGGGTCGGAGCCCCGGGCGCACGGCGATCGAGAGCGCCACGAGCCCGCTCGCTCCGCTGGCGGCGAGCGCGAGCGGCAGGAGGCCCACGACCTTCGACCCCAGGTTGTTGGAGGTCGACGTCGAGACCGTGGCGGGCAAGGTCAGGTTGACCCATACGGAATCCGAGGCGACGATGCCCGAGGAATCGGTGACGTTGAGCGTCGCGCGGAAGTGACCGGCGACAACGTAGGTGTGCTGCACGACGAGGCTGGTCGACGACCCTCCATCGCCGAAGGTCCACTGGACCGCCCGGTACGTCCCGGTGCCGCCGGACGGGTACCCGGAGAATTGGACATTGACCGGGACGACCCCCGTCGTCGGGGTGACGGAGAGGGCGAGTTCGAGCGGCCCGGGGACGACCGCGATGCCCAGCGTCGCGCTGTGGACGACCGGGCCCTCGGCGACCGCAACGACCGCGTGGAAAACTCCGGCGAGAAGATAGGTATGGGATGGGTTGGCGAAGGCGGCGCCCGATCCGTTCAGGTAGCTCTGGTCCCCGAACGACCAGGCGTACCAGTTCGGGGAACCGACCGTGACGGTGGTGTGGAACTGGACCAGGAGCGGGGCGGTCCCGTTCGGCTGGTCGGCGGTGAGCGCGACGCTGAAATCCTGCGGCGACGGCGCGGCGGACGCGAGCGGGATCATGAGGATCCCCGCCCCCGTGATCCCGGCGAGCAGGAGCACGGCGAATCGCGTGCGCGCGCGCGACGATAGCATGCGGCGGCCCCGGACGACGCTCGCCACTGTTTGGCCCGAGTATGTATGCCCACTTGTAGCTTCCCCCTCTCAGGTAGTCCCCCCGGTGGGGCGCGTCGGGGTGGTGGGCGGGCGTCGAGGCCGCCGGTAGTGGCTCACGACGACCCAGATGAGGGCCGCGTTCCCCGCGACGAATCCCACCGCGAAGGCGATCGTGGTGGACGAGCCGGGAACGAACGGGAGTCGGTTGCTCGAGGAGGGCGGCCCGGGGTTCGTGACGGGGGCGGGGTCGACGGAGATCAACGGCAGCGACTGGGTGACCTGGGCCCCGTGCGCGTCGATCGCCGTGACGGTCGCGGTGAAGGTCCCCGCGACGGTATAGGTGTGCGCGACGCGGGGCCCCGTCACGATCGGGCTCCGGTCGCCGAAGAGCCAGCGGTAGCTGTACGGCGCGACGCCGCCCGTCGGCGTCACGCTGAAGGTGACCCCGAGCGGGGCCGAACCGTTCGTCGCCGACTCGCCCGCGCTCACCGAGAGCGGACGGCTGCCCGGCAGGTTGGTGGGGCACGGGGAGCAGGTCGGAGCGGCCGGGTACACCCAGGTGTCGTTCAGGTAGACCCCGTTCGATAGGCCGCCGAACAGGACCACGACGTTGTCCGCCGCATCGAAGACGAGCGCGGCGTCCCAGCGCGGTGCCGGCGCCGGGCCGATGGCGCCCGTCAGGTTCTCCCAGCTCGCGTTCCGGTAGAGCCACGTCTCGTTGCTTCCAGCGCAGCCGTTCGCGACCGTCCGTCCCCCAAAGGCGATCAGGGATTGATCGACGCCGTCGAACGTGAGGCCGCCGCCGGAGCGTCCGGTCGGACCGAATCCGTTCCCGAGCGTCCTCCAGTGGCCGCCCACGTACGTGTACGCCCCGGTCTCCGGAGAGCAGGCGGAGGAGCCGCCCCCGACGAGCACGACGTAGGCGTCGAATGGGTCGAAGGTGACCGCCCCCGCGAACGTCGGTCCGGGGGGTGTGCCCCCGATCTGCGGGGTGATGTTCGTCCAGGTGCCCGCGGAGAACGTCCAGGTGTCGCCGACCGCGGTCGACCCGCTGGCCGCCACGCTCGGGACCTCGCCCCCGAACAGGAGGACATACCGGTCCTGGTCGTCGTACGTCATCTGGACGAACGCCCGGGGGCTCGGCGCGGACGCGCCGGGAACGACGGCCCATCCGGCGCCGTTGAACCGCCACGTGTCGCCGAAGAACGAGGTGATGTCGCGGCCGCCGAACAGGAGCGCGTAGCCATCGTGGGTGTCGAAGGTCAGCCCGGCGCCCCACCGCGCGGGGGGCGCGCCGGTGAGCTTCGACGAGACGTCGGTCCAGACGCCGTTCGAGAACTCCCACGTGTCGCCGAAGGCGAAGTTGTACGGGGAGTAGCCGCCGAAGAGCAGCACGGCGTTGATCCCCGGATCGTAGACGACGGAGGGCGCCGTCCGCGGCGCGGGGGCGGTGAGCGTCGCGCTGGCGATGTCGACCCACTGGTGCCCCGCGGCCCACGCGGAGAGGACGTCGATCGTGAGCGAGCGCGTCGTCGTGCGGCCGGCCCCATCGCGCGCGGTGACGACGGCGGTGAAGATCCCACTCGCGCGGTAGGTGTGGTTGGCGAGCGGGCCGGTGCCAGTATCCCCGTCCCCGAAGACCCAAGCGAACTGGTAATCCGGCGTGCCGCCGGAGGCGGTGGCGGCGAAGGTGACGTTGAGCGGGACACCCCCGCGGGACGGCGTTGCGACCGCGGTCGACGTCAGCGGCGCGACCCCGTAGCTCCAGGTGTCGTTCACGTAGACCCCGTTCGCGTTGCCGCCGAACAGGACGGCGTAGCCGTCGAGCGCGTCGAAGGCGAACGCCCCGCAGCAGCGGGCCGGCGGCGGCGCCGTGACGATCGGGGAGAGGTCGGTCCAGGTGTTGTTGGTGTACGACCAGGTCGACGCGTCGAAGCTGCAGGCGTTGTCGCGGAGCACCGTGCCGCCGAACATGAGAAGGGCGCCGTCGGTCGGATCGTCGGCGAGTTGCGCGCCCGAGCGCGGCGGGGGGGTGACCGAGCTCGTCCGGTGCGTCCAGACGCCGTGGGAGTACGTCCACACCGCGGACGAGGCGGCGCATGGGCCGGTCGCGCCGGGTGACGCGAGCCCGCCGACCAGGACGAGTTCGCCGTCTCGGCTGTCGAACGCGAAGGCGCCGGTGACGGTCGGGGGGGGTGCACCTCCGAGCGAGGAGGTGATGTTCGCCCAGGCGCCGCCGGTAAAGATCCAGCTATCGTTGAGCGGGTGCGCGGCCGACCCGGGGACGCGGAAGCTCTCGCCGCCGAACAGGAGGACGTACTTGTCGGCGCCGTCGTACGCCATCTGCGCCATCTCTCGGGGCGACGGCGCCTGCCGGGGAGTCACGTGCGTCCAGCCGGTCGCGGCGAAGGTCCAGGTGTCGTTGAACAGCGTCGTTAGGTTCCGGCCACCGAACAGCAGGAGCTGCTGGGCGCGTCCGTCGAAGGCGAACGAGGCGCCCCAGCGCGGCGGGGGGGCGACGGCGAGCGTGTCGGCGACATTCGTCCAGGTGCCGCGGGAGAATTCCCACGTGTCCCCGAACGGAACGACACTGGGGGAGTATCCGCCGAAGAGGACGACCGCGTTGATCGCCGGGTCGAACGCCATCGCGGCCCACGTGCGGATCTGCGGCGCCACCGGCGTGCTGTTCGCGAGGTCGACCCACTGGTGGGCGACCTGCCACGGAGCCAGCGCGGCGATGACCTGTTGCGCGTGGACCGTGGTCCCGGTCGCGTCGGTCACCGCGACGCTCGCAACGTAGGAACCGACCACGCTGTACGTGTGCGTGATCGTCGTCCCGGCGGAGGCGGCGGGAGCGCCATCGCCGAACAGGTAGCCGAAGTGGTACGGTTGGACCCCGCCGGCCGCACGGGCCGTGAAGGTGACGGTCAACGGGGCGACGCCGTCCGCCGGCGTCGCCTGCAACAGCGCCGTCAGGGCCGCCGTGCTGTTGTTGGACGAGCCGTGGTTCGTCGAGCCGTTCACCGGGCGCGCGGAGAACGCGAAGGTCTCGGAGGAATCGATCCCCGACCCCGAAAGGTTGCCGCCGAACAGGAGCGTGTAGCCGTCGAGCCCGTCGAAGGTCGTCGCGGAGAACAGGCGGGGCGAGGGAGCGTTCCCGGCGCTCGTCGTGAGGTTCGTCCACGTCCCGTTGTGAAGGCCCCACGTGACG
>JAKIWS010000063.1 GCA_022749895.1 Thermoplasmata archaeon | reverse complement strand
CGCCGCGGCGTAGGGCAGCGTGTGGTTCCACGTCTCGATGGTGACGTTCTCTCCGCGCTTCACGCCCAGAGCGCCCCCGAGCAGCGCCCGCGCAACGCCCTCCGGGCCGGCCTCCTCCGCGGACATCCGGCGGGGGAAGTGGGGGCCGCCGCTTAAACCCCCCGACGCCGCGCGCCGGGAGAATCGAGGAGCCTCCCGGATCGAGCGGCGGCGGCGACCTCCATCGCCGTGGCCCCCCTATCGAACCGGTCCATCAGGGAACGGAGAAACTGTTGCCCGTCGGCGTACGGCGGAGCAAATCCCACCGGCACGACCCGGCGAGGGAAGCCGCGATCCCAATGTGGGTCGGCCGCCAGTCGCCGGAGAATCGGCTCGACACGTTGGAGGCGTCCCACGGAGGCGAGGTCGTGGCGCCACCGTCGCGACGCGCCCCGGAAGGCCCAGGCTCGCAGCAAGCCATCGAGCTTCTCCGGACGGTGGCGACGCGTTCCACGCCCCCGGCCGAGGACCCCGTTGAAGTAGAGGAACGGGCGGCCGAGCTCGATGGCTTCGATGAGGGTGCGGCTTCCGGTGACGATCCGGAGATCGGCGGAAGCGAATCGACGGCGCCATGGTGCAGGGGGTAGGGCCGGGAGAATCCGCCAGGTCACCCTTTCCCGCACCGGAAGTTCGAAAACACGCGGCGCCCGGACATCGATTCGGACCGATTCGTGCGCCCCCGCCAACCCTGCCGCGAGAAGGGACGCGAGCCGGGACGACGACCCCGGGCTCGCGTACCAGACGATCGTGCGTAGGCCGTGGAGCGACCTCGGTGGTACGGAAGTAGAGCTCCGTTCGGGAAAGGCTCCGGGCCAGAAGGGGCCGGTTTGGACCGCTTCCGGAAACTCCCGAGCAAACGATGGGGATCGGAACAACGTCGGGTACCAGTGGAGGACGTTCGGTCGGTCGAACGCCCGGAACTTCCGATAGGCCGCATGGGTCCGGCGTACCGCCGCCTTGCCCGAGGGGGTGGTCAGGACCCGACGGATCTCCCGAAGCGGGACTCCTCCTTCTCGCCGACGTTCGGCTTCCTGCGCACGCGAGCCGAAAGTTCGGGCAAACTCCTCGAAGCTCAGATGGAGCGTCGCGCCCGAACCGTAGGCGGACTCGACCGCCGACGCTTCGCGGGTCCACGCGCCCGGAGCCCCCAGAGGTTCCGCGCGCGCGGGGGCCGCCGAGATTCCCCAGGCGGCGCTCACGGTCAGCGCGCGCGGATGCGTCGGGCGGACCGACCGCACACGACGCATCCGGGGCCATGCCCATGGACCGTCGACGTCCCGGGGAAGCGGGCGGCCCCGGTCCCGGTAGAGATAGATCCGGTAGCCCCAGCCATCGAGCGCGCGCCCGGCTGCGAGGACCTCCTCGATATCGCCCAGCCCGCCGCCGACGACGGCGGGGAACAGGTAGACGTCGGTGGCCGGGCGCGACGGCAGAGGCCTACCCCGCGGTCCCGCGGTAGAGTGTGCGGAGCTCGATTGATGGAACGAACCCCGCCGCGCGCAACGTCGCCTCGGCCCGGGGCGGCGCGCCCTTGATCTCCGTTACCACTCGGGGCGCGCCGCGGGCTTGGACCCAGCCGAGGGCCCGCTCCACGAGCTGTTGGGCGTCCCCTTCCGAGACCGTCGGATCGAGGACCGGGCACGTGAGGTTCGCGGCCGCCATAGCCGGGGAGGCCGTCGCCCGAACGAATCCCCGCGGACGGCCCGGCGGACCGATGACCCAGGCTTCGGTCTCGGAGAGTAACACTTGCGCGGCGAAGTCCGCGGAGGTGAAGTCGCCCGCTTCGACGGGGGTGACCTCCGCGACGTCCGGGCGGAGCGCCCCCATGGCGATGCGAACGAGCTCTTGCGCGTCACGGCGATGGAAGGCGCGAATGTTGGCCCCGTCGGGGGCGGCCGAGAATCGTGCGTCCGACGGCCCCATCTCGCGCACGTAGAACCGGCCCACCTGAAGTTCGCGGAACCCGAGTTTCTCGTAAAGCCGGCGCGCGGGATCGTTGGTCGTAAGCACGTCGAGGATTGCGTAGGGTCGACCGGCCCGCCCGGCGTTCTCGATGCAGGCGGTCACGACCTTCGCGGCGTAGCCGCGCCGGCGGTACGGGTCGTCGACCATCACCGTGCCGATGTAGCCGGCCTTCGGGAGGTAGACGACGAAGGCGGTCGCCGCGATATGGTCGTCGACCTCCACGACGAACAGCTCGAAGATCCTCCGGCCGAACAGGCGGAGCAGGCCGACGATGAGCCGGAAATCCCAGCGGAAGGCGCGATGGACGATGTGTTCGAACTCGGCCGGCCGCATCCCCAGGAGCCGGTTCTCTTCGGGAAAGTGTCGCTCGAGCAAACCGGAGAATCCCGCCGCGTCGGAGCGGCGGAGGTGCCGGAGCATCAGAATTCGCCGTCGTCGGAGGCGGCGAGCGCCTCCTCGAGAAGCGACCGCAACGTCGGGAGCGCCTCCCCGACCGGCGATTCCGGTGGAGGAAGGCGCGCGGGGCGCTCCAGGTCGTCGTCGCGCACCCGCGAGCGCGCCTCCTCGAGCGCGTGGAGCACGGCCGGGTCGGCGGGATCGCCGCGGAGTCGGCCGAGCGCCTGAATGATCGAATCGAAGAGACGACTATCTGCGTCGCTCAGGAGTCGGACCGCCCCTTCCCCCCGGGCGAGCGTTCGAGTTGTGCCCCGCGCGGGGCGACTTTGCCGCAGGAGGGCAATCAGCGCTTCGCGGGCCCCGTCGTCGCGCAATCGGCCGAGCGCCCACGCCGCGGCGAGGCGGACCTCGCCGTACGGGTGAAGAAGCTCTTCTCGGATACGGGGCGCCGCGACGGTCATGTCGAGACGTCCGAGGGCGTAGATGGCGCCGCGTCGGGGCCACGGGTGGCTGTCTTCGACGAGGGCGAGCAGGGGGGAGAGATCGTCGGCGCCCCCGACCAAGCCGAGGCAATCCGCGGCGGCCCCGCGCACGGCCCACATGGGGTCGTTGAGGTGCGCGAGGGCGGTCGTCCTCGCTTCGGGGCCCCCCATGGCTCCGAGAGCGTGCAACGCGCAGACGCGGACCCACCCGGCACGGTCGTCGGCGCATTCGACCAGTGCGGGAACGGCGGCCGGGTCGCCGATCCGGCCGAGGGCCACCAAGAGCGACGGGCGGGCGAAGCTGTCCTCCAAGGGAAGCCGTTCGAGGAGGAGCGGCACCGACGCCCGGTCGCGGTACGACCCGAGCACCACGGCGGCCGAGATGCGGACGCGCCGGGCCGGGTCGCGGAGGAACTTCCGAATCCGTTCGGGGACCGACGCGTCGCCGGAGCGGCCGAGTCCCAGGATCGCGTCGCGACGGACCCGGTCGTTCGTGTCGTCAAGCGCGAGCGTCAGCGCCGTGAACGACGCGGGAGTCGGCATGCGCCCAAGGGCGGTCGCGGCGGACCAGCGAACGCGTTCGTCCGGGTCGGCGAGGAGGGGCGTCAATGCGGGAACGGATCGGGAATCCGCGATCGACCACAGGGCCCACGCCGCCTGCTCGCGCACATGGGACTCCGGGTCGATGAGGGCCGCCTCCAATGACGGGCGGCTTTCGGCCCGACCGATCGCGCCGAGCGCTTCGGCCGCGGCCGCGCGGACCCCGTCGTCGGGGTCCTGCAACGTCGCTTCGAGCGCGCCTCGGCCACGCGGGTCTTTGACCTGGGCGAGTGCGATCGCCGCGGCACGACGAATGGCCGGCGCAGCGTCCGAGAGCAGATCGACGAGGCGTTCGGTGTCGCCCGTGGGTCCTCCTTCGGCCAGGGTCCGGATCTCGTTCAACCGCTGTTCGATCGGATTCAACTCGGCGGCCGGGGGTGGGGCGGCCTTCGGTCGTCGAGAGCGGGCCGCCACGAGGCGCGCAGGGGGTGTGCGGGCTTAACGGATACCCACGAGCGACCCGTCATCGTCAGAGCGGCCGTGCAGGCGGCCGTCATGCGAGCACGGGGCTCTTCCGTCGTTCTGTCCCGCTAGCGGAGGAAAAGGAACCAGGTCCAGATTGAGGCGAGAACGACGATCCAGATGGCGAAGAAGGTCATCGGGAGTATCTCGGTCAGGGTATCCGGGTTCGCCCGGTCGATCCAAGAGACGGCCTTTCCTCCCGAGAACCGGGCCGCGTGCGCCACGAACGGGCGGAACAAGTTCACGACCACGGTCTCGTCCGATCTCAGCGAAATCGGGACGGACCACTCCCCCGCCAAGGGCGGGAGCTCTTTTTCGAGACGCGCCGCAGCTTCCCGCCAGAGATTCTTCGCATCGTTCGTTCGGTGGAGCAGTACGATCCACACCAACGAGATCAGGATCCCGAGCAACGCGAGGAACGTCACGACCACGGCCAGCAGCGTCGCGAGGTTCAGGAGGTCGGCGACCGCGACCACGAGCGCGGTGATCAGCACCGTACCGATCGCGGCGTAGTACGTGGTCCGCGTGGAAGCGAGCTGGCTCTCCTCCGCCGCGAGACGCTCGAACTTGTCGTGCAGCCAACGACGTTCGTCCGCGCTGAGCGGCGAACTGGGATCCGGCACGACGCGGGCACCCCGCGGCGGGGATTAACCTTCAGTTGACCCCGTGGGTCGGGGGTCGGCGGCACCGATCACTTCCGGGGGATCGGGGAGGGTGGTTCGCCGGTTCACGCTCGAACGACGGCGTCCAACCGTCCTTGCCCGGACGATTCGACGGAGCGGTACCGGTGACGCGCCGGGGCCGAAGCGGCCCCCCAGCGCGCGAGCAGACCCTCGCGGGTTACGCCGAGCGGAGCGAGCAGGGTTTCCGTCGACCGGGCGAGGAGCTCCCGGTACGCGCCCACGTCGTACGTCTCGTTCCCCTGGAGCCGCTCCGCGACGACCACCCGGTCGTGCAGTGAGCGCGACCGCCGGTCGACGACCAGGTACCGGACGGCTTCCCCCGCGGCCCGCCGCACGCCGTGGTGCATCAGCTGCCGGACCGCGGCGACGGAGTCCGTGAACGTGACGAACGCTTCCGGTTCCTGCCCGAGCCGGTGGGTGATCAGGAGCTCCTCGCGCGGCCACCCGCCGTCGGCGAGCCGCGCGGCGAAGAGGTCGGCGCGGGCGAGCACCTTCGGCACCGTCGCACGGAGCTCCTCGGCGTTGCGCGCCTTCCCGAACGCCTCGAGAAGCTCCTGCTCGAACCGCCGCACGTACGTCGGCGTGTCCTGCCGGCGCGACGCGATCCCGCGGAGCTTGAACTCCCCGTTCTCGTACCGCCCGTAGTACCGGTTCGGCACGCCCAGGCCGTGGGTCACCGCCGGCAGGAAGACGATCCACCGGTACCGCCCCTCGTAGCCGAGCGGGAGGTCGAACTCCCGGCTCATCGCGGTGGCGAACGCGGGGGCGTCCGGGGACTCCCCCGGCCGGGCCGGCACGAGCCAGAGGGAGTCGACCAGGCCGTGGACGACCCGGTAGCCGGCCGCTTCCGCCTTCGGGATCAGCGCCGCGATCAATTCGCGCGCGTAGGCGTTGATCGCTTCGTGGCACTCGATCCGGCCGAACCGGGCGTTGCGGTACCCTTGGTACCCGAAGGAGGTCACGAGCACCCACTTCAGCATCCGCGCCCGCTCGGTGAACCGCTTCCGCTCCTCGATCGGC
This sequence comes from Thermoplasmata archaeon, assembly GCA_022749895.1. Taxonomy (GTDB): domain Archaea; phylum Thermoplasmatota; class Thermoplasmata; order Lutacidiplasmatales; family UBA184; genus Lutacidiplasma. The sequence goes on along the minus strand of JAKIWS010000063.1, from coordinate 2,740 downwards.
CGGCTCAGGTCCTTCATCGCCGTCTTGTACGCGAGGCGTCGCGTGAGCAGCGGTTGCAGCGTCCGTGGAATCAGCCCGAGCGTTCTTTCGCACGAGCGGTAGCCGAGACCGGGGGCGCGCTTTCGGCTGTGGGGACAGCAGCGGCACTCCAGCGTCTCCGTCGAGAGGTTGTTCCGCACCATGATGTGCGGGTACAGGCTCGCGAAGTCGAACTCGTCGACCTGGTCGTGGACGCCGACCGGCGGGAGGAAGATGACGCCGCCCCGGTCGGCGGCGACGAGCGTCCGGCCGCTCTTGAACTCCTCCGGCCGGTTCTTCTTCCACGGGACGTGGACGCCGCCGCGGAGCGCTTCCGCGATCTCCATCGCGGTGAAGCAGGTCCCCGGCGACTGCCGGGCGACCGTCTGCAACGAGAGCCGGGCCAAGCGCGCCGCGTCGACGAGCCCGTCGATCGCCGCGTCGTCGTAGAGGAACGAGTTCGCCCGGTCGAGGTGGAACCGTCCGGGCAGCGGGAACGTCGCCTCGCTGTGCAGGACCCGGCCGTACGTCGCGAACGACCGGGCCTTCCGCGCCGGGGTCCACAGCGCCGGGGCGCGCCCGAGGAAGAACGTCTCCGGGGTGAGCCCGTTCGCTTCCGCGCGGCGGTAGAGGCGCGGCAGGTCGAAGCTGTCACCGCCGTCGGTGAGCAGGATATCCGGGTCCTGCCGCGCGAGCTCCCGCATCACCTCGGGCAACAGGTCGGCCTCCGCGCCCTCGAGGAGCGCGTCCCCGATGCGGACCGCCGCGACCGGCGGCTCCCCGGGGACGATCCCGTCGCGCGGGTAGCCGGCGAGCTCGATCGCGAACGGCCGGACGGAGACCGGCGCCGGGGCGAGCGCCAGGTCGAGCGACTCCGCCGGCGCGGTCGCGGTGACGGTCGTCGCGTCCCAGGTGACGGGGGCGAACGGGTACAGATCGTGCGTGAGATAGTAGAGCTGCGGCGCGCCCAGGTCGACGTCGTAGAGCGTGAACCGGTGGTACTCGCCCACCGCGTCGACGTACGTCGCGACGCGCTTGCGGTCGTAGAGGTGCCGCGGGATGACGGCGAGGAGCTTGCGCCGACGTCGGTCGAAGAGTGACGGGCGGACGACCTGCCACTCGGCGGACTCGACCCGGGAATCGTCGCGGAGCCGACGCTGAAGCTTCTCGAGCAGCTCCTTCGCCCCGTCGACGAGGAACGGAAGGCGGTACGGGAGCGCCCGCGGCGTGACCCGGGCGTTCGCACGCTCCTTGAGCCAGAGGACGACGTCCCGCCCGTCCCGGCTCTCGGTGATGTCGAGCAGCCAGCCGTCGGGCACCCCGAAGCTCCGGGAACGGCGCGGCGACGCGCCGTCACTCCGCGGCGAGGGCGGGCGCCCCCGCGCTGGCCTTCGGCATCCGCCGGGCGAGGTCCAGGAGGACGGAGAGGAGGATCGACTCCAGGAGGTCCGGGCTCCCCACGTACGTCGCCTGCGCGACGTAGCGCCGGGCGCCGGTCCGAAGCGTCTCGAAGGCGGCGCGCTCTTCCGGCGTCGTCAGGAGCCGGCCGAACGCCTCCCAGCGCTTCAGCCGCTCTTCCAGCGCTTGGCGGTACGTTGGCGCGGTGCGCCCCACGGCGCGATCACCTCCTTCGGTTCGGTCGGCGCGAACGCTTCGAGCCCGACCTGGTTCGGGCCGCGGGCGACCAGGCTGAGCCGGGAGCCGTCCCGGTACGCGCTGAGCTCGACGGCCCGGTCGGTCGCCTCGATGCGGACCAGGTCGAAGAGCCGGGGCCCGTATTCGGGGAGCCCGGGGAACTGGGCCAGGCCGCCCGGGAGCGTGAGCAGGAGCGGACGGCGGCTCGTTCGCACGACCTCGCTGAGCGTCGCTGCGACGTGGCGGAGTAGCGGGACCCGCTCGTCCGCGGGAAGCTCGTCCTCGTTGAAGAACAGCGTCGGGAGGTCGTGGCCGACGAGCAGCGTCGCGGGAGCGCGGTGCAGCTCTTTGGCCCAGCCGTCGACGAGCGCGACCAACTGGTAGGCGGTGAACGCCCGGGCGAGGCGGATCCGGTCGAGGACGGCTTCCGGGTCGGTCCCGACGCCCCGACCGGCCTCCGCGATGCGGTACGGATGGAACCGGTTCGCGCCTTCGATGAGCGATAGATTTCCGCCGGCGAGCGCGCTCCCCGCGTAGAGCATCTCCAGCATCGGCTCCAGCGCCGACGACGCGCCGACCCAGAGCGTCGCTTCGCCGGGGGCGAACCTTTTTTCGAGCCAATCGAACAGCGGGAGATGCGCGGGCAAAAGCCGGCGCGCCGGTGCGCGCGCGGCGCGCGGGATCGCCCGACGGACCGTGGTCGGGCGCGTCGGGGTGGGACGGGGGAAGAACGGGATTGGCGTGGGGCCGACGTCGGGGAGCGTGGGTGCGATGGCGTCGAGGCCGCCGGCTGACCGAGCGAACAACGGAACAACCTGGCCGTTCAGGCGCGGGCTCGATGCTTAAGCCGGCGACCGGAGGGTCGGAAACGGGACGAAGGTCCGCCGTTTCCGCGGCCGACGCGGCCCCCGAGGGGCGCTCACTCGGTCTGGAGCTTTTCGAGCGCTTCGGTGTCCGCGAGGTACAGTTCAGTGTGGCCGCACTTCCGACAGACGTGCGCCTCGAACCGGCCGACCGACGAGATCTGGCCCCACCGAAGTGCGAGGAACGTCGCGCCCGACATCCCGCCGCCGGTCATGACGCGGTT
>JAKIWS010000062.1 GCA_022749895.1 Thermoplasmata archaeon | reverse complement strand
GACCGTGGCCCCGTTCGAGTCAGTGACCGCCACCGAGACATTGAACATCCCGGCCGCGGTGGGGATGCAGATAATAAAGGCGGCGTTCGAGCTCGCGCATCCCGAAGGAAGGCCTACCCAGGCGTATTGATCTCCCCCCGAACCGCGGCTCGGGGTCACGCTGAAGGTGAACTTCGTGCCCGTGTTTGCGGACGCCGGAGTGCTCGTCGGCGCCGGGACGACGAGGGCCGGCGAAACGGTGTAGGATACAGTCGAACTCTTGGCCGTTACGTTGAGCGAGTCGATCGCCGTTACGGTCAAGTTGAGCGCCCCGCCGGTCGTGAAGGTGCATACCACGGAGCTTGCATTCGCGTTCCCGCACCCCGTGGGGAGGCCCGACCACAGGTACGTGTAGGCTGGGGTTCCTCCGGCCGCCGGGGCGCTCGTGAATGTGACGGTTTGGCCGACATCGGCGCCGGGTTTGCTCGCGGTGGGCGCCGCAAGAGTAGGTGCCGGATGGACGGTGAGCGCTATCGATGTGGAGGCGCTCCTTGGAAAGGCATCCCGGGCGGTGACTCCGATGGAGAACGCCCCGGCCGACGACGGCATACAAGTGACACTGGACCGGTCGGCGTTCATGCATCCGGGCGGTAACGAGGTCCAGTTGTAGTTGAAGAGGCCCGTGCCGCCCGCCGATGTCGCAGTGAAGGTGACCGACTGGCCCTGGTCGATGGTGACAGCGCTGGTCTTCAGCGACACCGAGATCGGGTCGGTCTCGAGCCCGACGACGTAGCTCGACCCCCAATAGTCGGTGGTGGACATGTAATCCCCAACCATCCAGATCACCGACGAGGTCGGGTCCGTTCCGGCCCCGAAGTAGTACCCCCAATTCGGGTTCTTGGCCAGGCTGTTCCCGGCGATGACGAAGCCGTATCCATTTGAGATCGTGTAGGGTTCGTTGAACACCTGGCCCACCATGAACAGGCCCGGGAATAGGGACGTGGAGCAAATACCCACAAGAATGGTCAGGTCGCCCCGGCTATCCAGGCCCAGGGCCGGGAAGAGGAAGTTCGCTGTGCCGGAGTGGACGATCAGGTCCTGCCGGAGCGTTGCGTTGGAAACCCACACCTGGGTTACCCGAATCACGTCGAATTTGCCATCGTAGGCGGACCAAGAGCTGCTCACCAGCCCGCGTTGCTCGTACGAGGAGATGATCCCCCCGCTCCCCGCTTGGACCACCGGGGAGAATCCAGGCTGGGCTGAGGGGACTGGGACGGTCGCCGAGTAGATCAACGACGCTACCGAAGCTGCGACCGACGGGCTAGCGGGAGGAGCCCCGGTGACATTCCAAATAACGTAGGAGCCGGTTCGGAGGATCGTGGAAAAGTACTGGTGCGCCGACGGACCCAGCGAAGTCGTCGCGACGAAGTCCGGAGCGAGCGGGTAGCCGTTCTGCACGCCCCAGGAGAAATAGGCCGGGGTGGTGCCCGCCATCATTTCGGTTTTGTTGAACACGAAGAGTTGACTGTATTCCGCATAGGTCGTCTGGTTGAAGTCGTCGACTCCGATGCCGACCATCCACCGGCTGACACCGATCGAGGGGTACCATGGGTACTGGTGGCGAGCGGGCGCAAACGGGCCGTAGATATGCCAAGTCCCGGTCGGGTCTGAGGTTGTGGAGACCGCCAAGGTGAGGTTGTCTTCCAGTGAATAGGGCCTGGTCTGGACAACGGCGGTCGTGAACCAGCGACCCGTAAGGTTGTCGTAAAGGATGCGGGGCATGACCGTGGAGTTCGTACCCACCCCGAAGAACTTCGCGAGGGACTCGTGGAAGAGCACGGTACCTACCTTGTCGTAGACGTAGAACTGATAGGTGGTCTCCTCGACGACGTCGGATGGACCGGCCGCGACCGAGGGGTCCTCCGGCTGGCACTGGCACATGCTATAGTTGATTCCCGACCATCCTGCTACGTAGCTGGTCGGCCTCAGACCCGCCCCGACGGGACTGGAGTCCGTCGGGGTGGACATCTTTGCCCCAGGGTGGGCGACCGGAGTCGAGAGCTCCGAAGCCGTGTATGCTACCGCCGACGCCGGGGCGAGTGACAGCGGCGTGGCTGGCGGGGTCGGTGAGGTCCCGGAAACGGCCCCTCCAACCGACAGGCTTACGGAGGAGACGAGAGGGGCCGCTGGGTCGGCACGAGGCTCGGCCGGCACGACGTGGGCCGAGGCCGGTACGGTGGCGGCCACACGCACGCCCTCGGGAATGACTCCGTTCGGAGACGGGCCGCCGGTTCCAGAGAGAGCTCCGACCGGACTCAGGAAAAGGGCGGCGACTGCGCCGGCCATCGCGGCGAGGAGGAGCGTTCGTTCGCGACGAGCCAGCGCCCACGGACGCGACGTTGCCATCCGCGGCCCAACGGCGAACAGGTCTATTAACCCGCCCTGGACCCATGAATCGGCGAAGATCTTGGAGGGGAAAACGCACGGAAGGGCCCGAGCGGAATCCGCCGCGATTCCGGAGCGCCGGTCTAAGGAGACGCCCCCCCGCGAGACCCGCGTGGGCTCTCGAGGGAGGAGCTCCGGATCCGGTCGACACCGCCTAACGCACCAGCGAGGGCGGAGGGGGCGGCGCCGGCCCCCGGCGTTGTCGTTGCAGAACCACGACCCCAAGAATCACTCCGGCGGCGATCGCGATCCCGACGACCAGGTAGAACGCTGTGCTCTGAAGGAATCCCGTGGCTCCCACGGTGATCGTGACAGAGCTGTTCACCGAGTGGGGGACGCCGTCGGTCACGGTCAGGTTCACCGTGTACGTGCCCGCCTTCGAGTAGACGTGTGCCGGTGGATCCTGTACAGTGCTTGTGGATCCGTCTCCGAACGCCCACGCAAAGGCGTACGTTCCGCTCCCGCCGACGGGAACGGTCGTGAAGGTGACCGATCCCCCGGGCGGAACGGAACTGGGGGAGGCGGTGATCGACGCCGTGAGGGTGGGATAGACCGTTACGGAAACGCTCGGGCTAGGTCCTGGGACGTAGAAGAAATCGGATTCCGTCACCGACGCGGCGAACGCGCCCGAAGTTCCGTACGTGTGCGGAATGGCCACGGAGAAGGGCGTCGAAGTGTTGTGACCCACGACCGTTTGCACCGTGGCGGGATGGCCGTCCCCTGGGAAGGCGGTCCAGCCCACTCGGATCCCGGTCCCGGTCCCCACGACCCAGGAGGCGTCGAACGTGATGGCCGTTCCCTGGTCCAACGGATTCGGCACCGCGTTCAGGGTCGTGGCCGGTGGAATCTCGAACACCCATTCGTTGGAGTAGCACGGGCTGATCGAGCCGAACCCCCCGATGATGAACGGGGCGATGTTGTCGCTGACCTTCGGCAGGGCCGGTTGCGAGACTGGACAGTACCCGCTGGGCGCGCGGGGCGCGATGGCCGTGGCCGGGAACCAAGCTCCTCCAGCGAAGGTCCAGGAGTCGTTGAGCCACGTTCCCACGGTGGCGCTGTACCCATCGGTCATGAAAATCGCGCCCAGCGCGGCGTCCCAGGTCATCGCGGCCGATTCTCGGGCGGGCGGCGTGGCGCAGACCGAGGCGATGCAGCCGGCGTCGCGCCCCGTGATATTGACCCAGACCCCCGTCGCGTTCATCGTGAAGGTGGCGTTCGACGTGGTGCTCAGGTGAGAGTCGAATCCGCCGAACGAGACGAGGTAGCCATCCTGGGCGTCGTACGCGAGGGAGCTAAACTCGAGGTGGGTCGCATTGGCCACCGTCTCGGGCCCGCGACCGTGGTAGGTCCACCCTCCCGCGCCCAGCAGCCAGGTCTGGTCCCAGACGTTCGCGATGCTCCGGCAGTCGCCGATCCGGCAGCCGTCGACCGCCACCAGCCCGTGGAGCGCCGGGTCCCAGGCCATCGCCCCCCAAGCCCACGTGACCTTCGCGCCGGCTGAATCGACCGGGATGCCGACGGTGGAAGTGATGTTCGACCAGCCGCTGTTCGTGAACAGCCAGGTGTCACTCTCCGCGTTGTCGAAGATATTCTCCCCCGCGAACAGCACGACGCCACCGAGAAGCGGGTCGTAGTCCATCCCGGACCCCTGCCGCGCGGGAGGAAAGGAGGCGAGGCTCGCCGTCAGGTTGCTCCACGTGGAGCCGTTGTACACCCAGGTCTGTGTGCCGGGGCATGCACTCGGGCTGCACCCATCGAACAGCACCACTTCGGAAAGTAACGGGTCATACGCCATGAGACCCGAGAACTCAACGGCCGGGATCGCGCCCCGGGAGTGGGTGGAGATGTTGCCCGCCACGTCAAACCAACGGGGGGCCGCGGCGGGAGGCGCGGTTCGGACGGGAGCGTCGGCGCATCTCGCTTGCCCGAGGGAAGTCACCGCACAACCGCCCGAGGCGCCGGGGGCCGGGCCGGCGCCGCTATTGAGGGCGGACACGGCCGCTTGAATGACGCTTCCCGTCGGAGTGTGGGGTGAGGTCACTCCCCCCTGGGCCGCGGACGGCGGCCCGGGAGGCTCCAGCGGGACGGCCCCCGACCTGGTCCCGGCCGGCCCGGCCGGAAGGCTGGACAGGCCTCCGAGAACCAGGACCAACACGACGGCGGACCCCGCCGCGATTGCCCACGGGCGCGCCACGAACATAGAGGTGCGGGGGTCCCTATTTCAATCTCTCATCGCCCTGGCGTAGCCCGGACCCCAAGGCGGGTTCCGTCTCCCCCGTAGCTTCGTCGGGGGAATATCGTGCAGGCCCTTGGAGGGGGGGGTTGAAGGGGTTCGGCTTGGGTCCAGCGCTCCGGTCTACGGAGGCGGCGGAGGGGCGGGAGGCGAGCCCCCAACTCCGGGGGGGACATCCCCGGTGGCTCCCGGGGGAGGCGCGCCTATTGGGGCCGGGGGGCCGGCCTGCCAGGTCTGGGGGGCGGTAGTGGGCTTCTTGCGGCGCCGGGTCATCAGCAGGAGGAGCAGAACGGCCACTGCCGCGATGATCACGGCCAGCAGGAGGTAGCCGGTCGCGCCGGAAAGTCCGAACAGCCCCGCCGCCGGTGGAGTCGTCACCGTGACGAGCACCTTTGCGCTCGTGACCGTCGCCCCGTTCGAGTCAGTGACCGCTACGGTGACGTTGAACTTCCCCGCGACAGTGGGTTTGCAAGTGATCGAGGCGCTGTTCGCGGTCGTACACCCGGTCGGAAGACCGGACCACGCGTATTGATTCCCGCCCGAACCCCCGCTCGCGGTCACGCCGAAGATGAACGACGTACCCGAGTCCGCGGAGGCGGGAGTGGCGGTGGGCGTCCCGACGACGAGGGCCAGCGATACGGTGTAGGAGAACGCCGGGCTGACCGCCGCGACGGTCACGGAGTCGGTCGCTGTCACCTTGAGGCTGAGCACGCCGCTGGTCGTGAACGTGCAGACCACGGAGCTCGCCGTCGCACTTCCGCAGCCGGCGGGGAGGCCTGCCCAGCTGTACGTGAACGTCGGGGTCCCTCCCATCGGCGTCGCGCTCGTGAATGTGACGGTTTGGCCGATGTCCGCGGCGGGCGTGCTCGCCGTAGGAGCCGCGAGGGTGGGCGCGGGGTTCACCGTGAACGAGATCGACGCAGAGGCGTTCTTCGGGAAGCTGTCCGACGCGTTCACCTTGACGGAGAAGGTGCCGGACGCCGTGGGGGTACACGAAACGGTGGCCATGTGGCTGTTCGTGCATCCAGTTGGCAGCGATGTCCAGTTGTAGTGGTAGGCGCCCTCGCCCCCGGCGGCCGCCGCCGTGAGGACGACCGGCTGCCCCAGGTCGATAGTGGCGGCCGGCGCGAGGGAGACGGAGATCGGTTCCGTCTCGAGACCGGCGATGAACGTCGACCAGTACAGCGACTTGGTGGACATGTACTCCCCGACCGCAAAGACCTCCGACGAGGTCGGGTCGAGCGCGGCCCCGGCGTAGCTGCCCCAGCTGGCGACGGTGGAGTAGGTGTTCCCCGCGATCACCGTTCCACCGCCGTTCGAGAGGGTGTAAGGTTCGCTGCCGACCTGACCGAACTCGTCGAGGCTGGGATAGTAGGAGGCCGAGCTGTAGCCGGTCACGATGGTCATGTCGCCTCGACTATCGAGGGCCATGGACGGGTAGAGGAAATCGACGGTGGAGTAGACATATTCGTCCTGGCGAACCGTCCCGTTGCTGGGCCACGCCTGGGTGATCCGGACGACGTCTGTGGTTCCGATGTACGCCGACCAGGTGCTGCTCACCAGGCCGCGCTGTTGATACGAGGAGACAATGCCCCCACTTCCCGCCAAGAGGGTGGTGGAGGTCCCATATTGGGCCGCGGCGACCGGAGTAGCGTACCCGTAGAGGAGCGCCGGACACATCTGGACGTACGTCGAAGCGGCGGGGGGAACCCCTGTGACGTTCCAAGTGCAGTAGGAGCCAAAGGTGTTTTGGAGGGCAAAGTACTGATTCGCCGAGGGCGTGAGCGAGTGCGTCGCGACGAAATCGCGGTAGAAGGCGTAGCCGTTCGACACCCCCCAGAAGTGGTAGGAGCTGCCCACCCCGGCCACCATTTCGGCCTTATTGAAGACAAAGAGCTCGCTGGTCTCATACGAGGTTGTCCGGTTGAAGTTGTCGACGCCAACGCCTACCATCGAATTACTGACGCCGATCGAGGGGAACTCCGGCCACTGGTTCTTGGCCGGAGGGATGTTGTTGTAGACGGTCCACGTGCCGACAGGAGCAGAGGTTGTCGAGACCGCGATGCTGATGTTGTAGGTGGTGAAGTCAGAGACGGCCAAGAACCAGCGCGCGGAAAGGTTGTCGTACAGGATCCGGGGCTCGTACACGAAGTCCGTGCCGAGCCCGAAGAAGGTCGCGAGCGACACGCTGCTGAGCAGGGTCCCGGTCTTATCGTAGAAAAAGAGTTGCCCGTTGGTGGCTTCCACGACGTTGGCAGCACCGACGGCGATCGAGGGGTCCCCCGGGTAGCAGCCGCAGAGCGAGTCGGTGTAGTTTTCCCCGACCCACCCCGTGAGGTAAGTGGTAGGGTGCGGAGCCGCCGCCGCAGACGCCGGGATGGGAGCGGACCGCTCCGGAAGCACAAAGCCCGCGGTGCCGCCGGCCCCGGACGTCGGAGCCGCGTTCTTCTCTGCACGGCCAGATTGGGCTCCGGATTGGGACGTCGCGTACGACCCCGAGGACACTCCCACGATCGGGAGTGCCTGACCGCTAGTCGATTGAATCACCGCGCCCGTCGCCGCGTGCGCGAGCTTGATTGGAATCGGGGCTGCGACGTTCGCGGTCGCTGTCGTCCCGTGGGCCGATAGGCTCGCGAGAGAGGGGGCTCCTCCCGCCGTAATCGCTCCCCCCGGGCTCAGAAAAAGGCCGACGACCGCCACGGCGATCGCGGCCAGCAGAAGTGTTCGTCCATGGAAAACTCGCGTAGGCGAGACCCGGGATGTCATCGGTCGCCGCACAATGAGGGGGGGTATTAACCCCTCTGCTGCCGGACAGGCCGCTCCGGGTCGAACTTGCATAGTGTGTGCCTATACACACTGCCTGCCGTCGGACGAATCCGGGGGTTGCGCGTGAACGGCGGTCGGAACCTCAACTCCGCGTTTCCCGCCGCGAATTTAAATACCCGCGCCCGCCCATTTTCGAGAGAGCGGAATGCACACCTACGTAGACCTGTACTTCTCGCCGGATGGCGTTTCCCCTCTGGCGATTGCCGAACGGCTGCGGGAGCAGGCCGGCCTCTCCTTCATCGTCGGCGTCCACGACCTGGTCTTCGACTGGTCCAGCGTGAAGCAGTTCCGGGATCGCCTCCAGAAGCTCCATGAGGCGCTCCAGGGGACCGGGGTAACGTACCACCTCGAATCGGTGATCGATGACCCCACGTTCATCGAGCCCGTGCCCTGGCCGCCCCCCTTGCCGGGTGTCGCCCGCGAGAACCCGGGCTACTCTCAAGGGACGTAATCTCGAAAACCTCGGCCCCGACGGGAACTGGGGGACCCCCGCACCCCCCCGTTGCGAGTGGAGCCCCGCTACCAGCCTTCCAGTTGCGGAGCGATGGCGTCCCGTTCGAGGACCGCACGCACTATGTCGGGAATCGGTTTCTTCGATTCCTTCGCGTAGTCGTACGACACGATCGTCGTGTGCCCCCGCGCGGTCACGACGTGGTGCTGTTCGTCGGTGAACCGATAAAGCAGCGAGAAGCTCGTGTGGCCCAGTGGACGGGCAGGTACGACCTCGCCCACGAGCTCGGTCGCATATCTGACGGGGGCGAGGTATCGACACCGGGCTTCGGCGATGATGATGTCGAGGTCGTGCAGGTCGGTACTGTTGCGGAGACCGAGGTAGTACTCGCATCGGAGCGTTTCCATGAACCGGAAGTAGACGGCGTGGTTGAGATGGTTGATCGCGTCCACCTCGGCATACTGAATCTGGAATCGGTGGGAGTGAGGCCAGGGCGGCTCCGGGTGGGGTGGGGT
>JAKIWS010000061.1 GCA_022749895.1 Thermoplasmata archaeon | reverse complement strand
TTCCGTTTCTGCTCCGTGATATCGCGGGCCGCGGCGAAGATCCCGGCGACGCGGCCCTCCGCGTCCTTGAAGACGGCGGCGTTGAACGACACCAGCGTCCGCCGGCCCTGCGCGGAGTTGAGCACGAGCTCGTAGTTCGTGACCGAGCCCTCGCTCAGGGTACGGCGGACGCCGGAAGCGGCGCGTTCGGCGTCGGTGAAGTACCCCGGGAAGGGGCTTCCGAGGAGCTCTTCCCGCTTGAGACCGGTCAGCTTGACCGTCTGCTCGTTCACATCCGTGATGACGAGGTCCGGGTCGACCGTGACGAGCGCGTCGGGGGACGCCTCGATCAGCCCCCGATTGTAGAGCTGGGACTCCCCGAGCTGCTCCTGGAGCCGTTTCTGCTCGGTGATGTCCCGCGCTGAAGCGAAGATACCTTTGACCCGCCCTTCCAGGTCCTTGAAGACGGAGGCGTTGAACGATACCTGGGCCATGCGCCCGTGGCGGCTCCGGAGCGTGAGCTCGTAGTTGGTGACGAGGCCCTCCTCGAACGTCTGGCGGACGCCGGCGCTCGCTCGCGCGGGATCGGTGAAGTAATCCGGGAACAGCGAGCCGATCAGTTCCTGGCGCGGGTAGCCGGTGACCTTGACCATCTGTTCGTTGACATCGGTGATCGTCAGACTCGGGCCGACGGTCACGAGGGCGTCGACCGACGCCTCGATCAGGCTGCGGTTGTAATTCTGGGACTCCGTGAGCTCCGTCTCGAGCTTCTTCTGTTCGGTGACGTCCCGTGAGGAGGCGAAGATCCCCTTGAGCGCCCCGTCGGCGCCGCGGAAGGTCGTCGCGTTGAACGAGACCGGAACCTCTTCGCCGTTGAGCGATTTGAGCACGAGCTCGTAGTTCGTGAGCCGGTTCTGCTCCAGGACGCGGCGGACCCCTTCTTCGGCGAGCTCCGGTCGCGTGAAGTAGTTCTTGAGGGGGGTGCCGATCAGCTTCTCCCGCGGGAGGCCGGTCACGACCTCCATCTGCCGGTTGACGTCCGTCACGATCCCGACGGCATCGGTGGTGAGGAGCGCGTCGACGCTCGACTCGATCAGACCCCGGTTGTAGTTCTGGGACTCCCGCAACTGACCCTCGAGCGTCTTCTGCGCGGTGATGTCCCGCGACGAGGCAAAGACTCCCTTGACGCGCCCTTCGATGTCCCGGAAGACGGAGGCGCTCAGCGACACGGGGGTCTTCTTGTTGTTCTTGGAGCGGAGGACGATCTCGTAGTTCGTGACCGCTCCCTTGTCGAGAGTCTCACGGACCCCGGCGGCCGCGCGGTCCGGTTCCGTGAAGTAGGCGATGAACGACGAGCCGATCAGCTGTTTGCGCGGGTGCCCGGTGAGCCGCACCAGCTGCTCGTTCACATCTGTGATCACCAAGTTGGTGTCGACGATGACCATCGCGTCCGCGGCCGCCTCGATGAGGCCCCGGTTGTAGTTCTGCGATTCCCGGATCCGTTCCTCGAGCGCCCGCTGATCGGTTACGTCCCGCGCGGAGGCAAAGATCCCCTTCACGCGGCCCTCAGGGTCCCGGAACACGGAAGCGTTCAATGAGACGACCACGGGCCGTCGGTCCTTCGGTTTCAGTACGAGCTCGTAGTTGGTGACGAACCCTTTCGCGAACGTATGGCGGACCCCGGCGACGGCGCGCCGCGGGTCCTCGAAATAGCTCTTGAACGCGCTCCCCACGAGTTCGGCCCGGCTGTAGCCGGTCACCTTGACCATCTGTTCGTTGACGTCCGTGATCACGAGCTCGGGGTCGACGACGACGAGCGCGTCGGCGGCCGCCTCGATCAGGCTCCGGTTGTAGAGCTGTGACTCGCGCAACTGTTCCTGGAGCCGCTCCTGCGCGGTGATGTCGCGCGCGGAGGCGAAGATCCCCTTGATCCCCCCCGCGACGTCCTTGAAGACGGAGGCGTTGAACGAGACGATCCGCTCGGCGCCGGAGCGGGGCTTGAGGACGAGCTCGTAGTTCGCGATGAACCCATCGTCGAGCGTCTTTCGGATCCCCTCGAGCGCCCGGTCCGGGTCGGTGAAGTACTCCGGGAACTTGCTGCCGAGAAGCTCCTCCCGCGCGTAGCCGGTGACTTTCTCGGTCTGGCGGTTAAGGTCGGTGATCACTCCGTCCCGGTCGACGGTGACGAGCGCATCGAGCGACGCCTCGATGAGCCCCCGCGTGTAGTTCTGGGCCTCGCGGAGCTCCTCTTCGAGCGTCTTCTGTTCGGTGACGTCGCGCGCGGAGGCGAACACCCCGCGGAGTTTCCCGTCCCGGCCCCGGAGGGTGGTGGCGTTGTACGATACAACGGTCGAACCGCCCCGTCGGCTCTTCATGACCAAGTCGAGGTTCGTGACCTTGTTCTCGGCCAGGACGCGTCGGATCCCTTCCTCGGCCTTCGCGGGTTCGGTGAAGTAGTCCTTGAACGGCGTGCCGACCAGCTGGGCGCGGGGGTAGCCGGTCGTCTCCTCCATCTGGCGATTGACGTCCGTAATGATGCCGAGCGTATCGGTCGTCGCGAGGGCATCGATGTTCGACTCGATCAGGCCCCGGTTGTACTCCTCCGAATCGACGAGCTGCTGGCGCAGACGCTCGTCGCCGGTGATGTCCTTCGAGACGAGGAGGAATCCGATCGGGATCCCGGCGGGTTCCCGCAGGACCGTCATCACGACGCTCGCCGTGAACCGCTCCCCGTTCTTCCTCTGCCGGCGGATCACGCCCTCGTACTTGCCCTGCTCGAGCGCCGTTTCGAAGATCTTTTCCACCGTTCCGGAGGCCACGTCCTCCGGGGCGTGAAGGACGCGAGGGTCCTGGCCGAGGATCTCTTCGGCCGAATAGCCGTAGATCCGCCGCGCGCCCTCGTTCCACAGTAGGATCCGGTGGTGGAGGTCGGAAGCGATGATCGAGTACTCTGTGGACGAGTCCAAGACGTTCTGCAAAAAGCCCCGATAATCCCCCACCGACTCGATGAGCGAGTCGGGGGTCGGGGTGGTGTCCGTCAGAGGGGCGGACTTTCCCACCATGCCGACAGTTGTCAAACGGTGACGAGATATAAGGAGAGAACCTGAAATTAATGTTAGGCCATTACCGACCAGTAACCGTCGCGTGGCCCCGCCGCCCCAGGGAAGGCAAGGCCCCCCCTCAGCGGGCGTCGGCCAGCAGCGGGTCCTCGACGGGCGGACGATCCCTCGAACCGCCCGGGCCGGGATGGGCGGGGCGCAGCATCGGGGAGGGCGTGTCGTTGAACACCGCGCCGCCGGCGGTGAGCATCGCGAGAATCTCCGGCCGAAGCAGCTCGTGGGGGATAGGAAGGTGACCTCGCAGCGATTGCCGGATCCGGGTCTGGCTGGTGTCGATCCGCGCGCCGTCCGGATGCGGGCAGGTCTTGAACGACGTCACCGCCTCGCACACGCGGCAGTAGAACGCTTCGCGGTACCGTAGCGGCGTGATGCCGACCGGGAGCTCGTCAAAGATGCGGTGGCTCTCGTACGGGTCGTAGAAGTTGCCGACCCCCGCCTGGTCGCGTCCCACGATGTAGTGGCTGCAGCCGTAGTTCTTCCGGACGATCGCAAGGAACAGCGCCGCCTTGGGGCCCGCGTACCGCATCGAGATGGAGAGGCTCGCGAGCACGACCCGGTCGGGCGGGTAGTAGCGCCGGACGAGGGTCTCGTACGCGCGCAGGACGACCTCGGCTCGGTAGTCGCCCGGTTTCAGCCGACCGACCACCGGATGGATGAACAGCCCGTCGATATCCTCCCGCTCCAGCGTCAGCTTCTGGATGTGCTCGTGGGCCCGGTGCGGGACGTTCCGGGTCTGGTACGCGGCGACGTTCGACCAGTGGCGACGCGCGAAGATCTCCCGGGTCTGCGCGGGGGTGAGTTCGAAGCCGCCGCCGGGAAGCTGGCGCCGAAGGACGACGTCGATCGTGCCGGCGAGGGCGGTCGTGCCCGTCTGCGCGAGGTCGGCCACATTGGGATGGCGGGGGTCGGTCGTTCCGTACGTCGCGAGCGCGACCGCTGTCCGGTCGAACGGATACTTCTCGGCCAAGTGCAGGATCGCGATCGTTCGTTCGAGCTCGTCGACGAGCGCTACGTCGTCCCCGGGCCCCAGGCGGTCGATCGACCTCCGATTGCCCGGACCCGGTGGCGTGAGGACGATCGGGAGGGTCCAAGCGAGCGAGTTCGGCAGCCGCGAATTCGCGAGCACGCTCTCGAGCGACCGGCGGTCCATGAAGCCGTCGAGGGGACTGTAAGCGCCGATCGCGATCTTCTCCGCGTCGAACAGCTGGTCGACCTCCGGTCGGATCTTAGGAAGCTTCGCGATCTCGCCGGACCGGTACCCGGCCTCTATCTCCGAGAGCTGACGATCGATGAGGCGTCCACCATGAGGCAGCGGAATCATCGGGTCGGCAACCTCGGGCTGGGTCCCAGAAAGATTTCCTTGGATCGAGGGGGGCGATCGCGCACGGACGAGCGCAGGCCCCCGGCCCGGCGCTCTGGGGATTGCCGAGCCGAGCCCTCCCGCGGCGCCCGCCGGGGGCATCGCGAGAACTGTCGCCCACCTTCGGCGTCAAGAAGCCGCACGAGGGAACTGACGAAACCAACGCATATACTACGACCGTTCCCGAGCGGGAACGACCTTCGTCGGAATTCTGAGGAGAGAGGCTCCGACGCGGCGCGACGCGGGCTACGGAAACCCGACGGGAGCCGGGGGGGCGGGGGAGGTCGCCACTGCGGAGGCCGGTTTCTCGGACAGTCGCAGGAACAGGAGGATCGGTTGCGCGAGCCAGGTCACGGTCCACCCCCGCTCGGTCAGCGAGTACTTCACACGAGGCGGTCGAGAGTCGACGATCTCCCGCTGGACCATGCCGGCCTGCTCGAGCTCTTTGAGCTTCTGAGAGAGTACACGCGGGGAGATCCGGAGTAGGCTCCGGCGAAGTTGCTCGAAGCCGATCGCCGGGACCGAGTGGAGCACCAGGAGGACATCCGCCGACCACTTACCAAAGATCGACCGGACGATCCGTAGGTCGGCCTGGGCCGAGGCCACCGGATCCTCGACCGTACCCAACGTGTCCGAGACCCGCTCGACTAGGCGGACCGCGGCCTCGCGGAACTCCCGGAACCCGCGTTCGATCTCCTCGTCGGCCGAAATCACCCCCGTGACCAGCGAGCGCGTCGGTCGGCGCGAACCCTGTGCGGAGGTCGGGGCCGGTGCCATCACCATCTCGCGAATCGGGTCCCTCGAATATAAACGGGTGCTACTGAGTAGGTTACTCGTCCCCGAGGCGAGGCGACGATCTCCTGCGTGCCGACGTGCGACTCGATGATTCCCGCTTGGGATGGGAGAGGGCGCGGGTCACCGAGGCCACCGTTCGTGACCGATAGGTGACCTCCGGTCCAAATACACCGCGTCGGCTCCGTTCGTCCGATGCGATTCTCATCGGGCGATCGGCCTCCGGGTCGGATGCTGATCATCGGTCTCGATGGCGTACCTCCCGAGCTGCTGTTCGATCGGATGGCGGACGTCATGCCGAATGTTCGCCGACTCCTCCGGACGTCCCGCCGGGCGCCTCTCCGCTCGACGGATCCCCCGCTCTCCGTACCAGCGTGGCCCGTGATGTTCACAGGGGTCGACCCGGGGACCCTGGGGGTGTACGGCTTCCGCCACCGTTCCGAGAACGGCTACACGCTCGATCACATCCCGCAGTCGGGCGACCTCCCGGTCCCGACGTTGTGGGAGATCCTGTCCCAGCGGGGGTACCGGGTCGGCGTTGTGGGCATGCCGCTCGGCTACCCACCACCCGCCATCAACGGAGCGTACGTCTCCGACTTCCTCACGCCCGCGGGGGCGACGGACACGACCTTCCCTGCGGGGCTCCACGCGGAGATCGAGCGGCGCTTCGGGCGGTACGTGTTCGATGTCTCGTTCCGCTCCGGCGAGCGGGAGGTGCTTGCGGACGAGCTACTCGCCATGACCGATCGACGCTTCGCCGTGGCGTCGTGGCTGTTGGGGCAAGAACCGTGGGATGTCTTCGCCGTCCACGAGATCGGCACCGACCGACTGCACCACGCCTACTGGAAGTACTTCGATCCCGCCCACCCCGAGTTCGACCCCGAGAACCCGTACGCCGAGGTCGCGCGACGCTACTACGCGGCGGTCGACACCGGCATCGGTCGACTCCTCGGTCAGATCGATGAGCGGACGCGCGTCCTCATCGTCTCCGACCACGGGGCGATGCCGATGCACGGCTGCTTTTGCATCAACGACTGGCTCGAGCGACGGGGTTACCTCGTCGTCCGCCAGCCGCCGACGCCGGGGACGCCGTTCGAGAAGGCGGACGTCGACTGGTCCCGCACCTCCGCCTGGGGGGCCGGTGGCTACTACGCGCGGATCTTCTTCAACATCCGCGGGCGGGAGCGATCGGGGGCCGTCGCCCCGGAGGAGGTCGCCGCGCTCCGCGACCAGCTCGCGGGTGAGCTCGGCCAAGTCCTCGACCCGGCGGGGCGACCGCTCGGGGCGCGCGTCGTCGCCCCGTCGGAGCTCTACGAATCCGTCCGAGGGGATGCTCCCGATCTGATGGTATACTTTGGCGACCTCAAGTGGCGCTCGGCGGGGACGATGGGGCACCCGGACCTGTTCCTCGCGGAGAACGACACCGGTCCGGACGATGCGGTGCACGGCTGGGACGGCGTCTTCGTCCTGTACGACCCCTCCCACGCTCGCGCGGAGACGCTGCCCACCCTCGCGATCCGCGACGTGACCCCGACGATCCTCCACCTGCTGGGGGAGGTTCCGCCCGCCCATGTCCAGGGTCGGTCGATTCCCGAGGTGGTGGGAGCTTCCATCCCGAGTCCCGCGGCACCGTAGGGACATCTGCCCTGGAGGCGCGGCCGACTAATCGTACCCCCAGGATCGGAGCCGCCGGTCGAGCTCGAGGGGCATCGGCCCCGGGACGCTGGTCATCCCGGCGCGTCGGCGGTCGCCCTCCTCGTACGCACTGAACAGCTCGCGACGGAGGACGGCACCGTCCCCCGCTTCGTGTACTATCGGCGAACGAGCATCCGGGTCACCGGGGCCGTTCCACTCGTAGAGGCGCCCCGTCTCCTGGTCGAGGACGACCTTCCGCTCCTCGAGGTACGCCGCGAGCAGCCGGTGGTTCCACAACTCGCCGGGTCGGACGCCGGTGAGCGACCGGTTCGGGTCCGACGCCGGTGCGCCTTCGCTGTAGACGTCCGGGCCCGCAGGCGCGGCCGCTCGGAACGGGAGGGGCGCCCTCCCGTCCTCGCCGAACGGCACGCGGCCGCTCGCGACCGCCTTGATCCACGAAGGAAGGTCGCAAAGGCTGGTCCACCGTTGCACCTCCGACGGGACGGAAAGGGAGGGGGGTGGCGTGACGACAAGCGGAACCCTCGTGATCGAATCGGTCGCGCCGCAGCCATGGT
This sequence comes from Thermoplasmata archaeon, assembly GCA_022749895.1. GTDB lineage: Archaea > Thermoplasmatota > Thermoplasmata > Lutacidiplasmatales > UBA184 > Lutacidiplasma. The sequence continues at coordinate 1,000 of JAKIWS010000061.1, read as the reverse complement.
AGACATTCTGGCCCTCGCCGAACGACTGGCCGTGGTCTGCGGTAACGATGATGAAGGTCCGGTCGCTTTCCCCGTGCCGGCCGAGCGTCTCCATCATGCGCCCGAGCTTCGCGTCGGCCATCGCGATCGAGGCGTGGTACCCGCCGACGAGCGCGGACCACGGGACGAGCCGTTGGAGGCCGTCCACCGCGAGGAGGTAGTAGCGCGGGGTGCGGGCGTACCATCGGGCGAGGGGTCCGATCCGCGAACCGTTCGGAACAATCGGATACGGCTCGTGACCGTCCACGAAGTTGAAGAAGGCGAAGAACGGCCGCGCCGCGTCCCGGGCCCCCAGCCACCCGTCGAACTCCTGGAGCATCGCGTCGCCGCATACCTCCCGCTTGTAGGCGATCTCCTGCGGATGATTCACGGCGTTCATCGGAACGATGAGGGGCGGCAGACGCTCGACGAGGCGGCGGACCGAGGCCGAGTACAGGACGTCCGCATGCCCGACCAGGCGGTTGACGACCGTGCGCTCCTCGTCGGAGATGCCGGCCCGTCGGGCGGCCCGGTGATCGAAGCCGTCCTCGAGTCCATAGCCGCCGACGAGATGGACCATCTCCGTGAACAGGCCGGTTTCGTAGCCGCGGCGGCGCAACCACGAGGTGATCGTCTCGGTCGGCGCGGTCCCGCGCTGGAAGGTCCGGACCCCATGAACGTTCGGGTACATCCCGGTGAGAAACGACATGTGGGAAGGGAGGGTCCAGTTCGCCGGAGCGACCGCGCGCGGGAACCGGGTGCCGCGGCGAGCCAGCCCGTCCAAGACGGGGGTCCTGGCGACGGACCCGTTCGCCGAGGGTCCGATGCTCTTCGCGCGAACACAATCCCAGAGGACGAAGAGGACGTTCGGGGGGCGAGCGGTCGGGGGCGCGGCGGCTCCCGCGGGCGGAGGGGCGCTGGGCGACGAACTCGCGGGCGTCATCCTTCCGCCACCAGCCATTCCGAGTTCCCGAAGACGACC
>JAKIWS010000060.1 GCA_022749895.1 Thermoplasmata archaeon | reverse complement strand
TTGCTCGCCTTCCGAAGGTGGCCGATCACGACCGGGCCGTGCGCGGAGCGGGCCGCCGCCTCGAACTGCGCCCGCTCCGGAGGCTCGTCGGCGCTCCCGATCCCCTTCTCAATTCGAGGCGTGCGGGTAGATTTGTACCACGCGATACCCCAGCCGTCGCCTTGGCGGTTCTTCGGGGAGCTGCTCGCCTGACGCGCCAGCGACCGATCGGTCTCGAGCAGCCACGGTTCGGCCGGGACCGTGCTACCGCCGATCAAACCAAACAGCCGGCACATCGGCGGCGCGACGGTCGCATCGGGCATAAACCTCACGCGGTAAGTTGCGGCCGACTCCAGCCTCCACCGCCCGGAGTCTCGGTTGGCGAGACCGAAACGAGTTCTTTGGAGGGTGGACCACCACGATGGCCGTGCGATGGTGGCGCGGGGGTGACCAAATCCTTTTACACACCTCCCCGTTAGTTAATTCGGAGGAACGAGTCGTGATCGCGGTGGACGTGACCCCATCGGCCCGGGCCCAGGTGCTCAAGATCATGGAGAAGGACGGCAAGCCTGGAGGGGCCCTGCGCCTGTACGTCCAAGGCGGCGGCTGCTCCGGCCTTACCTACGGCATGACGTTCGACAAGGAAGAGACGGGCGACGAAGTCGCGTTCCGCGACGGCGGGCTCACGGTCGTCGTCGACAAGGCGAGCGCCCCGCTCCTTGACGGGATCAAGGTCGATTTCCTGCTCGGGCTCGAAGCCTCCGGGTTCAAGATCTACAACCCGAACGCGAAAGAGACCTGCTCGTGCGGCAAGTCGTTCTCCGCGTAGGTTCCGCCGGCGAAACCGGTCCGGCACCGGCCTTAAGTAGCGCGCACGCGCTCCGAGATTCGAGGCTGGTCCAGGAGGGGCCTCAGGCATGAGTTTGCAGTTGGACGTAACGGAAACAGCAAAGGCGCAGGTCCGGGAGCTCATCAAGGCCCAGAAGCCGGGAACGGTCGTCCGTCTCTTCGTCCAGTCGGGCGGAGGGGGGGGCGGCGGCGGTTGCGGCGACGGCTGCGGTTGCGGTGCCGGGGCCCCGAGCGGTCCTTCCTTCGGGATGGCGTTCGACCGGTCACGGAACGGCGACGAGGTCGTCAAGGTCGACGGCTTCGCGGTCGTCGTGGACGCTCTCAGCGTCGCGGCGCTCGACGGGGCGAAGGTCGACTTCGTCGAAGGGCTGGATCAGACCGGCTTCAAGATCACCCCGCCGAACCAGCCCGAGCCGACCGCCCCGATCGGGGGCGGCTGTGGCTGCGGGTCGGGCGGCGGCGGCGGCTGCTGCTGAGTGCTCCGGACCAACCCGTTCCTTCCTTTCCCCTCCCCCGGCTTTTTCTCGGACTTTCCTCGCCGTACCTTGGCGGTCCCGGCAGGCCGCCCGGGCACCGGCCACTCACGATCGTAGGTCGCGCAGAGCGGTCTCCGCCCGTTCGAGAATCTCGCCCGGGCCCTCTTCGCGGCCGATTCGTCCCGGGTAGCTCCGGCGAGTTACCGTCGGCGGAGAGAGGTCGGGGGGCGCGAACGGTCTATCTCCGCCCCGGGGTGGGCGCGCGGGCACCCGGTACCGGAAGGCGGGTCACGGCCGCAGGCCTCGCGCGAATCGTTCGCTCGAGTCGTTTCGCGAGGAGAATCTCCGCGAGGAAGAGACGAACGAATTCGAAGGTTTGCGTGACTTTGCTCACCCCGCGGGTGCGGGGCTCGAAATGGAATCCGACCTCGGCGAACGGACGCGTCCGATTCATGACGAGCACGAACAGCAACAGCTTGTACCCGCGATGGCCCGCGCCGAGCCCGAGCACGATCTCCCGCCGGAACCCGAAGAACCCCGAGACCGGGTCCGTGACGTTGCGCGCCGGCCGAAGAGCGATCTTGGCGATCGCCTCCGCCCCGCGCGAGATGGCCGCGCGGAACGTCGTCCGGGCCCCCGGGCTGCCCCCCGAACGATACCGGCTCGCGACCACCACGCCGGCACCGTTCTCGAGCTCGCGCAGCATCTCCGGGATCCGTTCGGGCGGGTGCTGCAGGTCCGCGTCCATGACGACGACGAAGTCACCACGGGCGCCCTCGATCCCTTGGCACTGGGCCCGGAGGGTCGTCTGCTTCCCATCGTGAAAGATCGTATGCAGCGTCGGCTCGTGCTCGCGGAATTCGGAGAGGTATTCTCGGGTCCCGTCGGTGCTGCCGTCGTCGACAACGATCACTTCGAGCGGGGGGAGGGGCTGCTGATAGATCCGGGCCAAGAGCTCCGGCAGGTTGTCGCGCTCGTTGAGCGCAGCAAGGACAATGGAGAGCTCCGGCCGGCTCCCATCGGTCGGAGGCACGGAATCCATCGCCGTCCTCGCCCAGTTGGGGCTCAGGCCCTCGGACGGGGCGGTGGATCGAACTCCGTGGTCCGTCGGCCGGTGAGGCGGACTCGCCACGACGAGCGCCCTCGACGGCCCGGCATCATCGCGCGGGACCTCCGTTGGTGACATAATCCTTCCCCGACCTTGCTCCGACGGCCGAAGCAGCGGCTCCGCCCCTCCCGCGGGTTTCGGGTCCTTCGACCTCCAGAGTTCGACGAATAACCCGAGAAGGAGGGCCGTGAGAACGACATCGAGGAGCTCGCTTGGCCACAGAATTCCTTGGCGCCACGCGACGACGCTGAGGGCGTAACTGTAGTTGAGCGACCCCACCACCGCGATCCCCCACAGCCACCAACGGGGTCGGGCCCCTACGAGGGCCACCGGGAGGAGCCAGACCAGGATGTTGAACGAAAGGAACTGGGAAAGGAGGGCGATCCCCGTGAGCGTGATCGCCGCCGCGCGGAGCGGAGATCGCACGACGGCGAAGACGACCGCGATGAGCCCCAAGCTCACGATGGCTTGTCCGATCGCGAGCCCGTAACCCGACGGCAGCCCGTGGTTCAGGAGGAAGATGCCCCAGAGATTGAGCGAGAACGACCGCCGGCCGATCTGTTCGAGGAACACCGGGCCGAGGAACTCCCGCCCCCAGACCAGGTAGGATATCCCGGTGCCCAGGGCGAACACGCCGACCACCGCGAGCGCGGCGGCGAACCTCCGGCGGAACGATCCCGACATCGCGAGGACGGGGAACAGGGTCGGAAACCGCTGGGTCGCGAGGAAGCCGGCAAGGCCGGTTGCGCGGACCTCACTCCGCGTCGCCAGGATGAGAGTGAGGAGGACGGTCGCGGGAACGAGCGCGTTGCTCGCGCCGTCGATCTGGCCCGCGACGAGCGGGAAAAACAGCGGGCTCGTCGCCACAACGAGGGTGAGATATCGCCGGTCCGGGCCGGCGGCCCACCACGTGAGGGGAACGAGGGCCCCCGCGATCAGGCCCCAGACCACGGCGATGCCGGCGACCCCGCCCCAGCTTCCGACCCCGTTGATCAGGACCGAGGCCAAGCCGTCGGGTTCGGCGATCGTGCCTCCGCAGTCGGGGACATTGAACGGGTCCCCCCCCGTCCATAGGGCCTGGCCTTGCGCCAGGAATCCCCCGATATCGCTCACGCTTCCCGGGCCGGCGCAACCGAAAAGGCCGGTCACGAGATCGTAGCCCATCACGACGGCCAACCCGCCCACGACGACCGCGGTGACGTGCCACCACGATAGCCAGGTGAGGTCAGCCCGACCGGTGGTCCGCGAGAGGAAGCGTTCGAGCCTGGCCCGGATTCGAATCCGGCGTGGGTCCCGCGCCAGCAGCAACACCAGGCTCGCCACGGCGAGCACTCCGCTCAGAAGGCCCGTGAGGAGATCGTAGATGGTCACGGACCGCCCCGGGGCGTCGCGTCGAGCGGCGAGCGCGAGCGGGGCCGAGGTATATCATCGCTCGCTCGCGCCCGCACGGCCCGCGCCGGAGCATCATGCCCAGCAGGCTCCTCCGGAAGGTTTTCCCCCGACGGCCCGGAGTGTACCTCTCCGTACGCGGTCGTCCGCAGCATGCTCGAAACCCCTTTCCCCGACCCCACCCTCTCCGGTGCGGATGGGGGAGGGAGCACCCGCGGTGGAGGCCTCGTGGAACCGTTGGCCCGATCCGCTCCCTGCGCCCCCCGTCGTCCCACACGCGGCGAGGTCCGCGACGGCGAGATGGGCGGTGCCCGCCGGGGCCGCCCTCGTGGCCGCCGGCCTCATGCTCGTGACAATTGTGGAGTGGTACCTGGCCGGATATCTCGGGCCCACGGGCAACTGGGAGTCTCGCCTCTCGATCTACTACGAGGGCCTGGCCCTCGCCTATGCGTTGCAAGCCTCGGGCTTCTTCGTGGGAGCGTTCGGTTGGGCGGTTCCGGACGCGAGCGAACGGCGCCCGCGCGGAGGCGGACCCCTCTCACCGGCGGCGCGCCGATGGCGGCTGGGTCGCTGGTTCGCCCGAATCGGCGGGCTCGTTGCCGGCGGAGCGCAGTTCTTCAACGCCGCAACGCTCGCGGCGACCTCGGCGTTCGCGGTGTCCCACACCTTCGTGCTGCTGACCCCCGAGGTACAGATCATCCCCAGCCTTCTGGTGGGAGTCGGGCTCGTCCTCTTCGCCGTCGGCTGGTCGCTTCGCAAGGCCCCCTCGACCCCGACGCCAGGCGCGTCCGGGCGTTCCTCGCCCGGTGGATCCGACCCCGCGGCTTCGGGCCGGGACGGAACGACGATGGCCTCGTACCACGACGGCGGACCGAGTCTATCTCCCGGCGGGGAGCGCCGGAGCGATGCGCGCTGAGGTGCCGGCGGGGGAGTTGCCTCCCCTCCAGTCCCTCAGCCGGCGTCCCTGGTCGACGTTCGTTTGGGGGCCATCGCGCCCCGTCACCCTGCGACTGCTCTACACGCTCGCGCGGGCGAACGACCCGAAGTTCTTCTGGTGCGAGATCCGACGGCCAGGGGAGGGCCCGGCGGAGCCGGGACCCGTCGAACTCGGGTGGATTCCCCCCCACCGCCTGTTCTTGTCCGTCCCGCTCGCCAGTCGGCCCCAAACCGAACCCGACGCCGCGGTCGTCCGGAAACTGATCCGTTCCGACGAACCCTTTGAGACCGTCCGACAGCTCCTATCGTTCCTCCAGCTACCTCCGATCGCCCAGGAGATTGTCACCGAGGTCGGCGGCCCGGAGGTGAAGCGCGTCTTCGCCCTCGCCCATGCGGAGCGAATCCGGGAGTACTTCCCGAAGACACCGGAGGGGATTCGCGGGCTGATCGACGCGATGTGTTCGAACGGAGTGCTCCCGTTCTTTGGGGCGATCGGCCCCGTCACCCCCGCCCGCATGCTCTGCGATTTCGTCTTCGAGGTCCGGGCTCCGGACCTCGCCCACGTAGCGGAAGGTCGGCTAATCTGTGAGAAGGCGCCGGCCGGAGCGGCGTTCCGGGCCGGTGCGGAGTTCTCGTTGGACTCCGCCCCCGCGTTCCACCGTTCGTTCTCGACGTGAGCCCGCGACCGAGAGCGCGCTCGCCGCGAACCTACCGGTCGCCAGTGTAGAAAACGTGGGCGAGCACGCTCGCGTCCGCGCCGCCCAGCGCCCCCGAATTCGGTCGCTCAGCCACCTCGTGGTCGGCTCGAATCGACCGCGTCGCGGGGGTTCTCCGCATCGGTGATCTCCTCCGATGCTAGGCTGGTCCTTCGCGCCACGCGCAGCTCGGCCAAGTAGCGTTTCGCGATCCGCCCGTTGAATTCAGACTCGATCAGATCGGTCAGGCATCGCAACAGCCCTTCCCGCCGGGGGGCATCGAGCGCGCGGTGGTCGGAGTAGGTAAGGAGGAGCTCCCGATACTGCTGAGCGGTGTACACGCTTTCCCACTCGTACCTTCGCACCTGGATCTCTCCGAAGTGCGGCGAGCTTTCCAGGTCGGGAAAGGCGGACGGCACCTGCTCCGCCGACGGCAGTCGGAATCCCGGGCGAGTATTCGGGTCCCACCGGAGGTAGCACGCCTGGCACGCCTCGAAGAACGCTCGGTCGCCGCCCGCGACGTGATGCGTCGCGACCAGGGCGAGCGACCCGCCGGGCCGGAGAGCCTGCGCGATCTTGATCATCCGGATTCGGGGGTCCAGCCAGCCGTAGGCGTTCGCGTTCACGACCACATCGAACAGCTGCGCCGGAAGTTGCCAATCCTCGAAGGACGAGACGACCACCTGGGCGCGAGGGTAGTCGGCCAGCTTCCAACGGGCGATCGCGGCGAGCGCCGGTCCGAGCTCGACGGCGACGAGCGCACACCCCAAGCGGGCGAGGGGAAGCGTGAGCTGGCCGGTCCCGGGTCCGATCTCGAGCACCCGACTCGCAGGTCCCATCTCGGTCAAGGCGGCCAGATCGTCGCTCAGGCCTCGGGGGAATCCCGGCCGGGCCCGCTCATAGAGCTCGGCCGCGTCATTGAAACTGGTGCGACCCGGCGGCACCGTGGGTTCGGTCATCGGGCCTTCGCCACAGGGCGGCCCATCATGGCCCCGCGATACTTCTAGGCGTCGAACCGTCCGTCGGACCGGAAGGCGAGCGGCGACGATCGATCGCGCCGGGTCACGCTGGCGTCGAGGCCGGGGGGACCGAAGGCGCCGGGGACGCCCGCATCCAGCTCCCGTACCCGAGCCCGAGCGCGGCGACGAACGCCACGAGGAACATCGCGCCCATCACGAACGAGCTGACCGCGTTGTTGGGGTTCGTTCCCACGAAATTCCCCCCGGCGAAACCCGCCACCAGGACACCGACCAGCAACGCGGAGGCGGACCCTGCGAGTCGGAGCTGACGCGAGAGGAGCGCGAGGACGAGTGCCAGAATCGCAATGATCCCGAGGATGAACCCGATGTTGTAGTGCCAGTCGAGCGCGGGCGACGAGCTGTTCGAGGTGAGGCCGGCGGGCGGTGCGTAGAGATTGGTCCAGAGTCCGAGGAGGTACTGAGCGACGAGGAGGAGCATCGTGATCGGCGCCAGATAGCGGAGGGCGGTCGTCGGCCACCGGGGAGCCGGCCCCATGGACGGTGCGACGACGAGGCCCTTGTTGTTCGTTCGGTTCATACGTCTTCGGGTCCAACTCGCCGGGGTTCAGGGCGCCGAGGCCCGGCCCTCGGGGACCTTCACCCCGCCCTTGATGAGGGGGTCCCCCATGCCGCGCGGGTGGCCGGGGGCATCTCCTTTGACCGCGTAGCGTCGCTGTACGATGCTACCCGGGCGGTACCCCCCGGGGTGGAAGGAGCGGTCGCCGACCAACTCGCCCGGCTCCTAGCTGGACAGCGGACGCTCGAGATCGGCGTAGGAACGGGGCGCTGGGCCCGCCCGCTCGAATCCCGTGGCGTGGATCTCTTCGGCGTCGACTTGAGCCCCGCGATGCTCCGGGTCGCACGGACCAAAGGCTTCCGCGGGGGGATCCTCGGGGACGTTCTCCGGCTTCCCCTCCGGGACAAATCCTTCGACGCCGTGCTCTCGAACCACGTGCTCCACCTGGTTTTCGATGTGCCGGGCGTCCTCGACGAAATCGCTCGCGTCACGACGGGTCGACTTCGGAGCGTGGTGGAGTACGAGGTCTCCCGCCCGGACATCATGGGAGTGTATCGCGAGCTGATCGAGCAGAGAGGGTCCCCTCAGCACCCTCCCGGCCTCGGCGAACGGGATCTCGTGAAGCGACTTCCCCCCGACCGGACCCGCGAGATCACGACCGTCCACGTCCGGGCTTCCTCGCGTGCGACGCTGGTCGCGCTCGGTGCGCGCGCCTTCCGGGATACGTGGGCGGTCCCCCAAGAGGTCCACGACCGTGTCCTCGGCGACCTTCGCACCCGGTTCGCGGAGAGCGAGATCGTCTCGGAAACCCGCGTGGAGATCGTCGAGTGGGACCACGAGCGCCTCTCCGGCTTCGCGGCCGATTGGCGTCAGTCGCAACCGTCCGTGGCAGGGTCGCGCCAAAATCCCGGCCCACCTTAGGACCACGGCAGCTCCCAACCAGAGCTCGACAAGTGTCGCGCAGGTACGCGACACGACGTCCTGCCCCCATCGGGAGGGACCCGCGACCCGCGCGACATCCGGAGCGAAACTTCGGCCCTACTGAGAACGCAGGGACGACCGATGACGAACGTCAACGGAATCTGGAACGCGCGGCTCGCGACGAACTCGCCCGTATCGGCGGCCGACTTCGCGGCAAGTCGCGGACGCGGGCGGCGGCAGCTCCGGCTCGTGACGGCGATCGGAGCGATGGAGGCCCATCTCGACCGGTGCGACTCGTGCCTCGCGTCTGGCCATCAGCTCTGCTACGAGGGGACCTACGCGCTCGACGAGGTCGATATCGCGCGAACCTCCGTCCTTCGCCACGACCTTCGCCGCCGGCCGGCGCGGCTCGCGGACCATCAATCGAAGCGGGAGTTCGCACGCAGCGAGACCGCGGCCACGAGGCTCGGCGCCGTTCGGCGGATCGGTAGGCCGATCCACTCCCAGTACTCCGGCGGGAATCGGTCGACCGGGCACCGGTGGTGGCACAGTACGGCGGTCGCCATCCTACGGTCGATCCAGAAAGCGCGAGGCCTGTAGGGGTCTTCGGGAACGGCGCGCATCGTGCTCCAGGGACTCGGAGGCGGCTTGGTGCCGGGGTTCAGAAACTCCCAAGGGAACGATAGGGACCCGAGGTACCTCTCTACGCGGACTCCCCGGTCGTTCAGGCCGAGACGCCGCGGCGTCTGGGCCAGCACAGCGCCGAATAGCGAAACCGAGAACGAGATGGTGACGAGGGCGATCACCGGGGAACCGAGGGCGAGGACAAGGTCGACGACGCAGAACGTCGCGACGACGACCGCCGACGCGAGGGCCAAAGGCACACGAAGGGGTAGTCGCCCCCGAGCTGTCCACCGGTCCCACTCCGCGGCGACCATCGGAATCCAACGCAGCTCCCGCAACTATACGAAGTCGCAGTTGAACCGCTCGACATGATACTGACGATCCTCGATGGGCGATACGCAGACC
>JAKIWS010000006.1 GCA_022749895.1 Thermoplasmata archaeon | reverse complement strand
TCCCGCAGACGGCGCACGCGCGCACGGTGGTCGGCATGGTGACACCTGGACGGACGACCTAGAACCATGGCCGGTCGACCTCCATAAACTGGTCGGTCCGGGGACGAGGTCGGTGCCGGGGCCCGGTAGCTACGGTTCCTGACTTTCGGCGGCCATCGGCGCCAGGAAGAGACTGTACAGCGCCCGATTCCTCAACGCGACCTGTTCCCCGGCGGTCAGCCGAGACGGTCGGTAGCCTAGCCACGTGATCGCGGCCACGCAGCCCATTCCGATGGCGAGGAACACCGCGACGAGCGCCCCGCCGAGCCAGCTCGGGATCACGCCGGAGGCGCTCAACCCCCACACGATCCCGGTGTTGAGGAACATGCTGCCCTCGACCGAGAGGATGAGGATGTAACGGCCCTGCTTCTCCGGTAGGAAACTGCGCTGGATCATCGCCTGCACGACCTCGCCCCCCTTGGCGAACCGGATCGTGAGAACGCTCGTCCACCCGGCGACCGCGATCGCGAGGCCCAACACCGCCACTCCCAGAGCGAACTGGACCAGATCCGTCACGACTCTCGCCGACGCACCGAGGCGGGCCCGGTTGATAGACGTTGAGCCGCGAAGGCGTCGCCTCGCCGGCGCGCGGAGGGCTCAATCCGACGACGGAGCGACGGAGACCGGTAGGCGCGGCGCCCCGGGGGCCGCCCCCCGTGGCACCTCGCCGCGGGCGATCCCGGCCTCGAATCGCAACCGTTGGGCCCGGTGACGGTCGGGGAGTCGCAGCAGCGCCCGGATCGGGTCCCGAATGTCGCGCGAGACCAGGTTGCCGTACGGGCACGCTTCCTCGCAGTCGTGCGCACCCACGCACTTGATCGAGGTGAACCGGCCGTCCCGCGCGAGCACGGCCGGCATGTCGACGAGCCCGACCTCGCACGATTTGCCGCAGTCGCGCGTGACGCACGTTCGACACGTGGTCTTGTCGAATACCTCCTTCCGATAGAACCCGAAGACGGAGATCGCACCGTACAACGTCCCGGTCGTGCAGAACCCCCAGTTCCGGCACGGGCTCATGCCGAGGAACGGGATCGCGACGAAAGCGAGGTACCAGACGCAGTTCCAGACGGCGGCCGCGTACAGCACGGCGAGGTCGACGCCGCTCAGGACGAACGGTCCGACGCCGAGCGACGTCGCGAGCGAGAGCGCGATCACGATCGCGAACATCGCCCAGGCGCTCATCGCCACGACGCGCGACGCGCCGCGCCAACGGCTCCCGAGCACGTTGTGGCGCGCGAGGGGGGATTCCGTGATCGTCGGGATCAGCGACTGGGTGAACGTGCCGCCGTACATGACCGCGGACGTGCAGACGACGGAGCAGTAGGCCCGGCGACCGAAGAGGAACACCGCGCTCCCGAAGATCGCGTACGACCCCACGATCGCGAGCAGGAACCCGGGCGCGACCGGACCGAACGCCCCGACGTTCGGCCACGTTCCCGGGAGGAGCGTCCATCCGCCGACCAGGGCCGGCGCGAGCACCGTGTAGACCCCGTACGTTCCCAACGCGAGCGAGAGCCGCGCCCGCTGGGAAGCATGGCGGTTCCGCTGGATGCGTCGCACCACGAGCGCTCCCATCTCGAGTCCCATGAGGCCGAGGAAGAACGGCGACGCCGTGACGAAGGAGAGCACCAGGATCCCCGCGACGAGCGCGGGCGACACGATCGCGAGGGAGAGCCCGCCGCCGAGATCGGGGATCGCGAGGCTGGCGAAACCGCCGAGGGCCGCAAGGATCCCGGCGGCCATGAACCAGTCGGCGATGAACCCGAACCCGAGGAGGGCGGTCACCTTTCGCGCGCTCGCCGTCCACGGCTCGGGCCGGGCGGAATCGAGGTCCGGGGTCGACATCCCCCGCCGAACGAGGATCCCCACCTCGAGGGCCATCACCGCCACCGAGACCGAAGCGAACGCGAGACCGTTCGGTGCGAACGCAGGATCGAGCACGGTGACCAGCTCCGCCACGGCCATGGCGGCGAACGCCGCCGCGACCCCGACGGCGAGGCGAAGTTCGCCGGGGGGAACGCCGGTGCGTCGCCCAAACTCCTCGAACATCACGATGAGCGCGCCGGTCATGACCGCCCCCATCGCGGCGGCCGCGACCAAGCTCGATACAGCGAACAGGGGACCGACCGCCATGGTCGCCGTGAGACCGGCCAGGATCCGTCGTTCGAACCCGCTCAGCGGCACCCAGCCGATTAGGGCCGCCATGGTGGCGATCATCGGTGCCACGAACCAGATGGAATCGAGCGCCGTGCCGACCAGCGCGGAGAGCGGAGCGACGGGACCCCCGGTCCCGATCGAAAAGGCGATCGCCATGAAGATCTCGTTGACGAGCAGGGCCGTGGTGAACAGCAACGGCCAGAGGCCCCCGCGTGGGGCCAGCCGCTTCTGTTCCCACTTGTAGAGGGCGGCGATCATCCAAAGGAACGGCGCGGGCATCGGGATCATCATCAGCTGCAGGACCCAGAGCCACGAGTAGAGGTCCGGATGGAGGATCGCCCACGGAAGTCCGATCCAGAACAGCGTCGAGGCGACGAGGACGTACCCGCTCAGGAACGCCTGGGCGCGGGTCGGGGAGCCGCCGGAGCGCGGCAGGGCGCGCAGCACGACGAACAGGTTGAGCCCCGTCATCGCGGCGGCCGCGAGGATGTACGGAAGGTCGGTCGCGGCCACCGCAACGATCGACATGTCCACGAGGCCCCTCCCGCCGACGGCTAGGGGAAGCGGACGACGAGTAGGCCCCGCTCCACGAGGCCCGTACGGCGGGGTCGGTTCAAGTCCCCCCGGTATGTGCCAGTCGGCGCGGGTCGGAGCGACGCTCTGGCGTCGTGCCCGACGCCGGGCCCGGCCCAGCCTTTATCGTGATTCGAGGGCTTTCATCCATCGGCTACGGCCGCAACTCATGCCCGATTGTCCCACGTGCAACAAGCCGATGACGCCCGGATTCCTCGGCTCCGAGAGCCTGGTGGAGGGCTCCAAGTGGTTCCTGGAACGGACCCGGCTCGCGTTCGGCGGCGAGGAGATCGCGAAACCGAACTCGTTCGGCATGGTGTACATGGCAGGGTTCCGCTGCCGGACCTGCCGGTTCCTCCAGATCACCTACTGAAGCGTTCCGGCCGCCGGAGGGGCGGGGACGTGCGCCGGGAGGATCAACCGCCGACGAAATCTCCGGAGCGCGTCCGCTCCGTCTCCGCGCCCGCGAGCACAGGATTCGCGGTCGGCCTCGGCAGCGTCGGTTGAACCACGCGACCCCTTCCCCCGCCCGCCGCCTCCGCGCTGGAGGACGGCCGCGCCGCGCTCACACTCCAGAGTAGCGGCGCGAGCGCCGTCTCGCCCAACACCGCGACGGCGATCGCGAACGCGCCGAGAAGACCGTGTTGGAGCGTCCAATGGAAGTACAACGGCGCGCCGAGGGCGGAATCGGGGGGGATGGCGCCCCAGGCCGCGGGAGCGCCGAGATACCCCATCACCTCGTTCCCAAGACCTCCCAGCCCGGCCCCGACGAGGGCCGCAGGGACGCCGATGCCCCAGGTAATCCCCCCGAGCAACAACGGCGCGCGCCAGACCAGACTGCGCCAGCGCCGTGCGGAACGGGCCAGGGCTGCGGCCGTCTCCAGCGGTAGGAATCCGGCGGTGATCGCGAGGAGGGCCAACAGCTGGTGTTCGAAGACCCAATGGTACCAGGTCCCGCCGGGCGCCGAGAGCGGTGGCACGTCGCCCCACTCGACGAACATCGCAAGCGACCACGTGATTCCCGCGACCAGTAGAGCGAGGCGGAGCGCGGTGCCGACCGCGAACCGGCGGTCTTTGGGTGGCGGCACGGGGCAGACCTCCGCCGGCAACGCGAGGCTCCGCTCGAGCAGGATCAGACTCAGACCGACGATCGCGAGCTCGAACACGGCGACGTACCAGTTGTTGCGGATCACCTCGCCGACGTTCGTACCGCTCGCGGCTGCGACCACCGCGATACCCGCGGCCCCGACGCAGCTCGTGCAGCAGCAGGCCCCGAGGGTGGCGAGCCCCGCGATCGCCGGGGTGGCGCCCCCGGCGACGGTCGAGGCCATCGACCGGACCGCCGGCACGTTGCGGCCCCTCCGCAGGCCGGGGACGAGGAGGAGCACCGCCGCGGCCGCGCCGAGCCCCACGCCCGCGGAAACGAGGAGCATCGTTATCGTCGACAGGAACGGCAGGGCGAGGACGCCGCCGGGGGCCACGACCAGCATGCCCGGATAGTTCCACCACGGTGTCCCCTGCCAGATCACGACGGCCGTGACGCCCGACTGCTGGGTGTTGAAGAACGTGAGCATGTAGCCGAGGAGCATGGAGACAAGCGCGTACGCGGCGGCGACCGTAATTGCGAGGAACCGACCGAACGGCGAACGTACGAGGGCCCGGGTCCGGCGCAGGGCGAGCAGGGGAACTAGGGGCAACCGAGGTACGGGCGCCGTGCTCATCGACCCCCACCGAATCGAGGCATCCCGGCTTATGCCCCCATGTACGAACTCGGCGGCAGCCCGTACGCACCTTTGGACCGGGGCTACGGCACGAGGCGCGAACTCCACGGCGGCGGAGGCACGCCGAGTTGCTCCGCGAGCGTCGAACAGTTCGTCGCGGCGTCCCCCCGGAAATGGTTGTTGAAGAATCCGTACACACGTTCGCTCCGCTCGCTGAGCTCCCGGATCCGGGGGACCCACGCCGCGAGCTCCTCCGGCCGGTACGTGTAGTCGTACCACAGCCGCGTCCCGTGGCCGTGCCATCGGACGTAGCTGAACGGGGCAGTGACGTCGAGCTGGATGGGTAGTAACGGTTCGTCGACGACAACGTAGGCGAGATGGAACTCGCGGAGGAGTTCGAACGAGGCAGGCTGCAGCCAGGAACGCTCCCGGAACTCGACCGCGACCGGGAGGCCCTTGGGGAGGGTCGCGTAGAACGTGCGGACCGTGGCGGGCTCGAACGGCAGCGACGGCGGGAGCTGGAGGAGCGCGGCCGCGAACTTACCGGCGCTTTGCAAGGGTCGCACGACCGCGAGGAACCGAGCCAGTTCCTCCTCCGCGTTCACGAGCCGGCGTTCGTGCGTGATCGTCTGGGGGAACTTCGCGGCGAAGAGGAACTTCTTCGGGGTCCGGCGCGCCCACGACTCCGCGACCCCCACCGGCGGGAGCCGGTAGAACGTCGAATTGACCTCAACGATCGGGAACCGCTCCGCGTAGAAGCGGAGTTTGTCCGGCACTCCGTGCTTCGGGTAGACGCGACCGATCCACTCGGGGTAGTCCCATCCGCTGGTCCCGAGGACGATGGCTCCCACGGTCGACCGTGCCGGGGGTACAGAGAGGGCAGGTATGAGCGAACGGGAGAGGGAACGGAACGGCCGCGGAGGCGTTCCGGAAGGCCCGGAGACCCTACGCCCGGAGCGCCCGGACCAAATGTTATAAACGGGGCCCGGGTGCAACGCCTTGCGGGGAGCCTCGGATGGTTCAGGTCGATATTGCTCTCGAAAAGTGCACGGGGTGCGCCCACTGCCGCGATGTCTGCCCCGTGAACGTTTTCGAGCTCAAACCTCGCGACCAGTTCCCGAACGTCGTGGACGATGCCGGCGTGGCGGCGAAATTCCAGTTTCGCGGGGAGAAGTCGGTCGCCATCAACGGACCGGAGTGCATCGTCTGCGAAGCGTGCCTGTTCGAGTGCGAAGGCGAGTGCATCCTCATCACCGACGATGAGGGTCACGTGCACAACTCGACGTACAAGTAGCGCCCTGGTTTTTCGGGCCGCAACGCCGCCGTTCCAGCCTTTCGCACGCGGCGTCCCTGAGGCGTTAAATAGCGCGTGACCCCGACGGCAGGGCCATGTCCGCCTCGGGGGCTGTTGCACCGGGTCGGACGCTCGTTCTCGGCGAACGGCAGCTTACGATCGGCTTCCAGCTGATCGGGATGAGCGACGTCGTCGAGGTGACAGCGGCGACGGCCGCGGCGAAGTTCCAGGAAGCGATGACGAAGGGGGAGTACAGCCTCCTCATCGCGAGCGAATCGATCAAAGCGCAGCTGAACGAGACGCAGCGATTGAACGCGGAATCCTCCCTGAAGCCGCTCGTCGTCTTCGTGCCGACGCCCACGGGCGAGTACGAGATCGAGAGCATCGACCAGCTAGCGAAACGAATCCTGGGCGTCTCGCTGCAGGTCCCGACCTAGAGGTCCTAACATGGCAGGCGTCGTCGCACGGGTGTCCGGTCCGGTCGTCCTCGCTGAAGGGCTCGAGGGCGCGAAGATGTTCGACGTCGTTCGCGTCGGCGAGCTCGGCCTCGTGGGCGAGATTATCCGGCTCATCGGAAGCGTCGCGACGGTTCAGGTGTACGAGGACACGACCGGCATCCGACCGGGCGACCCCGTCGAGAACACCGGTCAGGCGCTCAGCGTCGAGCTCGGCCCCGGTCTCCTAAAGTCGATCTACGACGGCGTGCAGCGCCCGCTCGACGTGCTGCAGGCGAACCTCGGGGATTTCATCTCGCGCGGCTTCGTCGCGCCGGCGCTCGACGAGAAGAAGGTCTGGGAGTTCGACGCGACCGCGAAGGTCGGCAGCGAGGTCTCCGGCGGCGCGATCCTCGGCACAGTCCAGGAGACGCCGCTCATCGTCCACAAAGTGATGGTTCCACCCGGGCTCGCCGGCACTCTTTCGGATTTGAAGAGCGGATCGTACACGGTTCGCGATCGAATCGGCTCGGTTGCCGTTTCGGGTCGGAAGACTCCGCTGGGCCTGAGCCACAAGTGGATTGTCCGCGTTCCTCGGCCCGTAAAATCAAAATTGGCCCCCAGTCTGCCCCTAATTACAGGTCAACGCGTCATCGACACCTTCTTTCCGGTGGCCAAAGGGGGTACCGCGTGCATCCCGGGACCGTTCGGGTCCGGGAAAACTGTGTGTCAGCAACAGTTAGCTAAGTGGTCCGATGCCGACGTCGTAGTTTACGTCGGTTGCGGCGAGCGCGGCAACGAGATGACGGAAGTGCTCGCGACCTTCCCCAAGCTTCTGGACCCGAAGTCGGGCCGGCCGCTCATGGACCGCACCATCCTCATTGCCAACACGTCGAACATGCCCGTCGCGGCCCGCGAAGCAAGCGTCTACACCGGAATCACGCTCGCCGAGTACTACCGCGATATGGGGTACGACGTCGCGTTGATGGCCGATTCGACATCGCGGTGGGCGGAAGCGATGCGGGAGATCTCCGGCCGGCTCGAGGAGATGCCGGGCGAGGAAGGGTATCCGGCCTACCTGGGCCGCCGCGTCGCAGAGTTCTACGAACGCGCTGGACGTGTAGTGACCCTGTCACCGGAGGACCGCAACGGCTCGGTCACCATCGTCGGCGCCGTCTCACCGGCGGGAGGCGACACCTCGGAGCCGGTGAGCCAGAACACCCTCCGGGTCGCCCGCGTCTTCTGGGCTCTCGATGCGTCGCTCGCCTCGCGCCGGCACTTCCCGTCGATCAACTGGCTGCAGAGCTACTCGCTCTACGCCGGGGACCTCGAAGGGTACTTCCGAACGAAAGTGGCGGCGGACTGGGTCGCGCTCCGTCAGAAGGCGCTCGAACTCCTCCAGAAGGAGTCCGAGCTCCAGGAGATCGTCCAGCTGGTCGGCGTCGACGCGCTCCCCGAGCGGGAGAAGGCGATCCTGGACGTCGCGCGGATGATCCGGGAGGACTACCTGCAGCAGAGCGCCTACGATGACATCGACACGTACACGTCGATCAACAAGCAGTACCGAATGCTGCGCGCCATCCTGACGTTCGGCGACCAGGAGCAACAGGCGATCCAGCGTGGCGGGACGGTCGCGCAGATCTCGAAACTCCCGGTGCGGACGAGGTTGGCCCGGATGAAATCGATCCCCGAGAAGGATGCGACGGCGGCATTCGATGCGCTCGACGGGGAGAGCGCCCAGGCCCTCGCGCAGATCGCCACCGGAGGGACCTAGGCATGGCGCAAGCGAAGTCGGGACCTAAATCCGCTCCCGAGATCAACGTCCCGATCGACTACCGGACGATCGACCGCGTTACGGGCCCGCTCCTTTTCGTCCGGGAGGTGGCGAACGCCGCATACGGGGAGATCGTCGAGATCCAGCTCCCCACCGGCGAGCGACGCCAGGGCCAGGTGCTCGATTCCCGGAAGGGTCTCGCCATCGTCCAGGTGTTCGGCCCGACCATGGGGATGAACGTCACCGAGACGTCCGTGAAATTCCTCGGCCGCGTCGCGCGCCTTCCAGTATCTGATGAGCTGCTGGGCCGCGTCTTCAACGGTCTCGGCGAGCCGCGCGACGGCGGCCCCAAGATCGTGAGCGACCAGGAGTTCGAGATCGTCGGGAACGCGATGAACCCGTACTCCCGCGAGGAGCCGTCCGAGTTCATTCAGACCGGCCTCTCGTGCATCGACGTCATGAACACGCTCGTCCGGGGGCAGAAGCTTCCGATCTTCTCGGCGGCCGGATTACCCCACAACCAGGTCGCTGCCCAGATCGTCCGGCAGGCGAAGCTCCGGGATTCCAGCGAAAGCTTCGCCGTCGTCTTCGCCGCGATGGGGATCACGAGCGAGGAAGCGAACTACTTCCTGCGGGAGTTCGAGGCGACCGGGGCCCTCGAGCGGACCGTCGTCTTCCTCAACCTCTCGAGCGACCCGTC
The DNA here is from genome assembly GCA_022749895.1 of Thermoplasmata archaeon. Lineage (GTDB taxonomy): Archaea > Thermoplasmatota > Thermoplasmata > Lutacidiplasmatales > UBA184 > Lutacidiplasma. The sequence continues at coordinate 67,065 of JAKIWS010000006.1, read as the reverse complement.
GATGGAGCGGGTCATCACCCCGCGGATGGCGCTCACCGCCGCCGAGTACCTCGCCTACGAGCGGGACCTCCACGTACTCGTTCTGATGACCGACATGACGAGCTACTGTGAAGCGCTCCGGGAGATCGCGAGCGCGCGGGAAGAGGTTCCCGGGCGGCGGGGTTACCCCGGGTACCTCTACACCGACCTGGCGACGCTGTACGAGCGGGCCGGGAAGATCAAGGGCCGGAAGGGCTCGATCACCCAGTTCCCGATCCTGACGATGCCGGCGGACGACGTCACGCACCCGATCCCCGACCTGACCGGCTACATCACCGAGGGTCAGATGTTCGTGAGCCGGGAACTGCAACGGCGGGGAGTCTACCCGGCGATCGACCCACTTCCGTCCCTCTCCCGACTGATGAACCAAGGGATCGGCAAGGGGCGGACGCGCGAGGACCACCGCGGCGTCGCCGACCAGCTGTTCGCGAGCTACGCGATCGGGAAGGACCAGCGCGCCCTCTCGGCGATCGTCGGCGAGGAGTCGCTGAGCGATGTCGACCGGGCCTACCTCAAGTTCGCGGACCGGTTCGAGCGGGAATTCCTGAACCAGCGGCCCGACGAGGACCGGACGATCGACGAATCGCTTCGGATCGGCTGGCTGCTCTTGAGCGACCTTCCCGAAAGCGAGCTCAAGCGCATCAAGCCCGAATTCATCCAGCAGTACTACAAGCCGACGACCGCGGACGCCCCGGCGTAGGAGAGCCGCCCCCGGAGAAGCGATGCCCGCGGAGACCGTCCGGCCGACCCGGCTCGAGCTGTTGCGCACCCGGAAACGTATCGTCGTCGCGAAGCGGGGCTTGAACCTCCTCAAGCTGAAGCGCTCGGCCCTGATCGCGGAATTCTTCAACCTCTCCAAGGAGGCGCTCGCGCTCCGTGGCGACCTCAAGAAGCGCGTCGCCCGGGGCTACGAGGCGATCCGGATGGCGGAGACGATGGAAGGGCCGGTCCGACTCGAAAATTTGGCGATGCTGCTTCCGGCCGTAATGCCCGTGAGCGTCGCGACGAAGAACGTGATGGGCGTCAAGACGCCGCGGGTCGACTCCGGCAAGTACGCGCCCGTCCGGCCGACCGCGCTCCTCGACCTCCCCACCTCCGTGCACGAGGCGATCCGCCACTTCCAGGGGATCTACGCGGTCGTCCTGCAGATCGCCGAGAAGGAGAACGCGCTCCGACGGCTCCTGAAGGAGATCGAGAAGACGAAGCGCCGGGCGAGCGCGATCGAGAACGTGCTCATCCCGCGGTTGGCCGATGTCGTGCGCTACATCAAGTTCCGTTTCGACGAGATGGAGCGGGACGCTTTCTCGATGCTGAAGACCGTCAAGCGGAAGATCCAGGCCGCCGAGGAGGGCGTCGTTGCAACCGTCTAACGCCTCCCTCCGACCGTTCGCGACGGTCCAGCTCATCCTCTGGACGATCCGACTCTCGGTGATCGGCATCGTGCTCTACCTTATCGCGCACACGGTGGGGGGCCTCTAGAGCCGTGAGCGACCCCGCGTCCGTTTCCGCCCCTTCCAACGACGCCTCGCTGGACGCGCTCCGCCAGCTCAAGGCGGCGGAGAGTGCTTGGGCGGAGAAGATCGCGAAGGCCAAGGCCGACGCGGAAGCCGAACTTGCTGCGCTGAAGGCGGCCGCCGAGGAGGCGTTCCAGAAGGCGAAGGCCGACGCGGAGAAGGCGCGCGCCGAGCGGGTGCAGGACGCGAAATTCAAGGCCGACGTCGAGGCCGAGGGCGTGCTGCGCGACGGGGAAAAAGAAGCGGCGAAGGTTGCTTCCAGCGACCCGGCGCGCGACCGTGGCTTTGGCCCGAAGGCGATCGACGCGGTACTCGGCGCCTTCCGCGCACCGGGCGGGAAGAAAGGGGCGTAACCCCGATGCCGTTCCTCCGCCCGACGCCGATGGCGAAGGTCGGTATCGTCGCCCTCAAGGATGACCGGGACCGCGTCGTGACGCTGCTCCACGATCTCGGGGTGATGCAGATCGAGCCGGTCCGCAAGGAGGTCTTGGAGCAGCTCCCGGCCGACCGGGGCAGCGAGACGCAGCGTGTCGTTGGCGACCAGCTCGTCCGCTTTCGCGGCCTTCTCCACGCCCTGCCCTCGGTCGACGTGCCGTCGGCGCCGCGCCGGTTCCGCGACCTGAAGGAGCTCCTCGCGACCGCGCAGCAGGTCACGATCGATTCTGAGGTCGGCTACCTCAAGCGCGAGGAGGACCAGCTCGTGACCGACCGCGCCGCCACGCGGGAGACCTTGGAGCTTCTCCAAAAGTTCTCGTTCTACACCGGCCGTCTCGAGGATCTTCAGGCGGGAAGCGTCCTCACGTTCTTCGGCGAAGCGCCCGAGGAGGACTACGCGACACTCCGGCCGGGGATCGCCGGCCTCTCCGATTCGACGTTCCTCGCGAACCGCGTCGAAAAGCGCGTCCGGTTCATTGTCGCCGTCCGCCGCGAACGGGCCGACGCGGTCGGTCGTCTCGCGCAGCAGCGCGGGGTCCAACTCGTCGCCGCACCGCGGCTCGACGGGACGGTCGCGGAAGCCGCGCCGAAGCAGGAAGCCCATCTCGCCGACGTCGATGGCCGCCTCCGGGGGATCCGGGAGCGGCTCGCCGCGCTCGCGCGGGAGTGGTACCCGTTGGTCGCCACGCTCGAAGAGGCGTTCTCGATCGAGAACCGCAAGCTCGAGGTCGTTCCCAAGTTCGGGGCGGGAGCCCAGGTCTTCGCCCTCGAAGGTTGGGTGGCCGCCCCATCACGCCCGGCATTGGAACGGGCGCTCGACGCCGCGCTCGATCACCGGGTCCTGATCTACACCGTCCCGACCACCGAAGAACCTCCGACGGTGATGCGCAACCCTCCGGGGATCCGCTGGTACGAGTTCTTCATCCGGTTCTATTCGCTACCCCAGGCGACCGAGTGGGACCCGACCTGGATCTTCGCGATCGCCTTCCCGCTGTTCTTCGGTCTCATGCTCGGCGACTGGGGCTACGGGCTCGTCATCCTGCTCGTCTCGGTCTGGATGATCCGCGGCTTCCCCGGCGCCCGGTATCTCCCGAAGTTCGGGCGGAACCTCGTGAAGACGATCATGGGCCCGAGCGCGATGCAATCGCTCGCCTACGCCCTCATCCCCGGCACGCTGCTCGCGATCGCAATCGGGATCGCGACGAACGCGTTCTTCGGATTCGCCATCCTGCCGGGAATTCCGACCCCGCTCGACAAGAGCAACCTCCGCGTGACCGTCCCGAAGCTGCTGTACCTCGCGGGGTACCTGGGCCTCGGGATGGTCGTGCTCGGATTCCTCCTGGGCGCGCTCAAGGAGTATTTCCACCACCACCCGCGGGCGGCGCTCGGCAAGGTCGGGGGGATCATCTTCGCGTTCGCGATCGCCTCCTTCGGTCTCACGTTCATCCACGCCGGGACGGCCGTGTTCAATTTCGGCGCGCACCCCTTCGTAGCGTTGAGTCTCGCGGGCCTCGTGGGCGGGCTTGGGCTCCTGATCTTCGGCGAAGGGTTCCAGCTGGGCGGGATGGCCCTGATCGAGGTGCTGAGCCACATCCTATCGTACACCCGCCTCGTGGGCATCCTCCTCGCCAGCGTCGTTCTGGCGCTCCTGATCAATTTCGGATTCACGACGCTTGCCGGCGGTCACGTGCCGGGTCTCGGGGTGGTCGGCATCTTCCTGGGGGTGCTGATCCTGGTCGTGGGTCAGGGGTTCAACGTCATTCTGGGGGTCTTCGAACCCGGGATCCAAGGCGCTCGTCTGATCTTCGTCGAGCACCTGTCGAAGTTCTACACGGGGAACGGGAAGGCGTTCCGGCCCCTCGCCTCCCGGCGCGTGCACACGCTCCCCGCGCCGAGCGCGGAATCCCCCGCGGCCGCGTAGGCCCGGCGCCGCGCCCTCAGCCGAGCCGCGGTACGATCAACAGCGTTTCGACCTTCGCCGGCGGGATGTCGTAGACCTTGCCGTAGACGACCCGACGGAGGTCGCCGCGCTCGAGCTCGGCCAGCAGGAGATAGCCGAACAGGATCGCGATCGAGAGGGGGTACGAGCGGAGTCGCTTGAGCTCCCGCACGGCCCGCTCCCGCGTGAGCGCGATCTCGTACCCGGTGAGCGTTTGGTCGGCGCGGTACACGGCCGTTCCCTCGGCGATCGCGGGAAACCGCGGCTCAAGCGCCTGGGCAAGGTCGGGGACGGTGAGGGCCCCGTACAGGTCCGGGACCGACGCGGCGGTGAGGAGCCCGCCGTCGACGAACCGCTCCACGACGTCCTCGATGGGGAGCTCGGCGTCCTTCCCCTTGAGCAGCAGCAGGACGTTCCGGAGGTCGACCTCGCTCTGGATGAACTGGCGGACGGTCCACTCGTCGCCCTGGAAGTACCGCGTCGCTTCGAGCAGCTTCTGGTAGTACTCCCGCTCGAGCGCGTGCAGGATCGGGAAGACGTCCTTGGTCCGGGAGAACTGATCGACGAGCGGCAGGATCGTCGCGCCGTACCCGAATCGGACGAGCGCGCTCGCGACCGCTTCCACCGTCGGCTGCGCCAGGATCTGACGGACATCGTCCAGGCTCATCGCGCCGGCGAAGAGGCCCGCCGGCATATCCCGGCTCGACACCAGGAACTGCTCGGTTTCGCCGATGGCACGGCCCTGGACCTTCGACGCCAGGATGAGCCCGACGTTCTGGATGTCCCACCGGCGGAGGTACGCTTGCAGAATCGGGCGACCCGCGAACGGCGCCGCCTCGAGCGCCTGGCGGTTGCGCCGGACGAACGTTCGGTTGATCGCGATCTCGAGGAGCGTAGCGCCGGAGTAGCTCGCCGCTGTTTGCACGATCTCGGGCCCGTAGGGGGTCGCTTCCAGGTTCTTGGTGACCTCAGCGAGGTCGCGGGCCGCGACCAAGTTCCCGTAGACCTCCTTCGGGAGGAAGTTCACGAACGACGCTTTCAGCCGGCCGAGGGCGCTCGCGTACGGGGAGCCCGCCACGGACCGACCCTCGCGTTACGCGTCGACGGTCTGGCGGATCTTGTCTTCGTTGAGCCGCAGCAGTTCGTCGAGCGTGAGGTTGAGACGCTTCGCCGCGTCCGGGCTCTCCGCGATCAGCCCGCCGAGGACCGGCGCGGGGTCGTCGTTGAAGCCCTTCCCCGCGATCCCCTTCAACACGGACGCATCCTCCGCCCGGCCGCGGACCTTCACCTTTGCGCCGAGGCGCTCGACGGCGTGGGCGTACATGCGCTGCAAGAGCGGGGCGTACTCCGGGCTCTTCGTGAACGCCGCAAGCTCGGTGCGCGCGCGTTCGAGCGCCGCGGTGGCGCGCTGCTCCTTCGCCTCGTAGACGAGCTTGCGGGCGGCGACCTTGGCCCCCGCGAGCCGCTGGGCTCGTTCGCGCTCCGCTTCGCGGTCCGCGAGCCGCTGGATCTCCTGGGCGATGGCCGCGACGCGACGGTCCCGGTCCTCGACGAGGGCGGCCCGGGCGGCCGCGGTCGTGGTCCCGATTTCGGAGAGCTGGCTCTCCCCACGCTGACGAATTTCGTCGAGGAGCTTCTCGAGGCCCATGGCGGAGCGGATCCGGGCCTACAGGACGTTCAGGATCAAGATGATCCCGAGCACGAAGCCGATGATCCAGAGCGTCTCGGGAATCACGAACACGAACAGGAACTGCCCGAACTTCTCGGGCTTTTCCGCGATGATCCCCATGCCGGCGGCGCCGATACCGGATTGCGCCATGCCGGTGCCGATGAGCCCTCCCGCGATCGCGATCCCCGCTGCGAGTGCCAGTGTCGGGTCCGTCATGCCCGTGTAACCTCGGGGCCGCGGACCCGGGGGGCCTATTTAATGGGTAAGCGGGGGGGACTGCTACCGAGGAACACGGCTACCGGTTCCGATTTGGTTTCCAAGGCGAAACCATATTTAGCCTTCGATAGTCTCGGCCGGCCAGGCAACTCATGGCGCAGCATCTCGGCGAAGTCGCCGCCCAGCTCACTCGCGACCTCGATCTGATTGTGCCCCCCGTCCAGGTCTCGTACCTCGAGGCCCCACCCAACGGGGTTCCCGAGCATCCCGGCGGGGTGCCGTCGGTCTGCACGTTCTTCGCCGAGGGCGCGTCGCGCCCGTTCTACGCGGGCGTCAAGGCCCACGACGCCTGCGAGGTCGGGGCCTTCGTCCTGGGGATGAAGCCGGAAGGCGAGCTCGGCGGACGCCTCATGAGTACGATCGGCATGATGCAGAAGGAGCAGTACCTTCGACCCGGGGAAGAGGGGGAGATCCCGCACAACGTCGAGGCGCCCAAGTTCGTCGCCTACGGCCCGCTCGGGACGCTCGACGTTCCCCCGACTACTGTCCTCCTGTTCGCGAAGGCGAAGTCCGCGATGCTCGCCGTCGAGGCGGCGGGCGGCCAGGTGCCGATCAACGGTCGCCCGATGTGCGCGATCAACCCGATCCTGAACCAGGGCGCCGCGGTCGCGATGTCGATGGGGTGCATCGGAAGCCGGGTGTTCACGCAGATGGGCGACGGCGAGCTCGTCGTGGGCATCCGCGGCGACCACCTGGAGGCGTTCGCCGCGTCGGTGCGGAAGATCCGGCACGCGAACGATGTCGTCGAGGCCGAGGACCGTCGGCGGAGGATCGCCTCCGCCCGGCCGTTTACGGCGTCGAATTCGCGGTAAGCGCCCCGTCCGGGGTGACCGGGCCTTTTTCGCCCCCGCGCCCACGACGGAACAGCGACCAAGCCGCGCCGAGCACGATCGCATCGGCCACGTAGGTGCCAAAGCAGACGGGGCATAGCGCCCCGATCTGGAACACTTCAATGGTCGCGAGGTAGGCCGCGAAGAGGAGGCCGATGCCGGCGAGTCCGAGCAGCACGATGAGCCACCGCCGGTCCCACGTGCGGAACAGCGGGACGTCGACCGCGAGCAAGGCGACGAAGCCGGTCGTCCCGAGGACCCAGTCCGGGATCCCGAGGGTGTGCGTCTTGCCGCTGTTGAGCACCGTCCCGCAGGAGAACACCGGACTGAACGAGCAGCTGTTCGCCGCGGCCGCGTTAACCGTCTCGTACCCTGCGTACAGCGACAGGCCCAGCCCCGCGAGCACCGCCGCGAGGATGATCTGGTGGAGCGTCTCGGCCCGCATCCGTGGGGGGCTAGTGGATCTGGGACAAGATCCCGGCGACGTTCGGGTCGTTCGCGACGTTCGCCGGATTGCCCCCGTCGGCCTTCACCATGAACGCTTCCATCGCGTACGCGGGACCCTTGATGGCGTCCCACGCCGGGCCCGACTGGTTCGAGACCTGGCCCTGGACCTGCTGGTACGTCATGCCGTGGAGGACGCTCGGCTGGACAAGAGTACCCGAGTGCACGTACACGCCTCCGATCACGTTGAACGGGATGCCACCGCTTCCGTAGGCACTGACGTACGCCTGTTCGACGCAGCCGGAGACCGTCGGGAGCGTGATCGTCGTCGGGTCCGTAGCCTCCGCGACGTCGAGCGTGATGTACTGGCTCTGGAGCGCCGAACCCGCCAGGATCACCTCCGGCGTGTTAGGACCCGCCTGGTCCGTCGGGGACGAATAGCCGTAGGTTAACCCGGAGAGCGCACCGAATTTCTGCAGCGCCACCATCATCGACCAGCTGGAGGCCGAGCAGTACGGACAGGCGATGGAACCGTAGAAGAAGAAGACCGGGTTGCCTCCCGACGTCCATGCGGGATTCGCGGCCTTCTCCCAGTTACTCGGCTCCGCCGACAGGTTCGGCGTCAGATTTGGGCATCCCGCCGCGACGGCGAACAGGCCGAATCCACCTGCGACCAGGAGTCCGAGGACGGCGCCGATGATCACCGCGTTGCGGTGAACACTGCTCCATTTGTCCACGGCCCGCAGAAGGCCGAAGCAGAGCACGCCGACCGCGATGACCAGAAGGAACACCAGGGTCGGAAACCAACCGAGGTAGACCCCGACGGGGGAGGGGTAGAGGTACGCCAGGAGGGTCCAGACCGCGAACATCGGGGCCAGAATGAGGCCGATGCGGGCGAGGCTCCAGCGCGGGCGGAGCGGGTCCTTCTCGTCCGCGGCGCGGTCGGATTTGCTCCCGCGGCTGGGCCGGCGCTGCTGTCGGGACCTCCGCTGGTAGTATAACGCGCGGAGAGCACGACCCGGATCCCCCGCCTGATCTTCGGCGTGGAACTCGACCTTGGGATCGCTGGCGATCCGGTCCCAATCCCAGCCCTTCGAACGCAGGCGCTCGACGGCCTCCCAGTCGGTCATCCGTGAGTCGAAGGAGGCCAAGCTCCCAATATCATCTTTAGCCCTCGTCGCGCCCCGGCGGCGGGATAATACGTATCCCGGTGTCCCCCCGCCCGATGCGCCTCACGTTCCTCGGCACGGCCGGGAGCTGGCCGACGAAGGAGCGCTCCGCCAGCGCGATCGCCCTCGACACCGACAAGGAGGTCGTGCTCCTCGATTGCGGGGAGGGGACGCAGCGGCAGTTGTTCCACTCCTCAGTGTCGTTCATGCGTGTGCGCCGGGTCTTCCTGAGCCACTTCCACGGGGATCATTTTCTCGGGCTCCCCGGCCTCATCCAGAGCATGGGGCTCAACAACCGGACCGACCCGCTCGATGTCTACGGTCCGCCGGAGACCCCGGAGATGGTCGACCGAATACTCCATCTCGGCCACTTCACGCTCCGATTCCCGGTCCACGTCCACCCGCTCGAAGCCGGGCAGTCGGTCGAGCTCGACGGCGTCACGGTCCGGACCGCCCGGGCCGAGCACCCGGTGCCGACGCTCGCCTACCGCATCGACGAGCCCGCGAAACGCGGCCGGTTCGACGGGACGAAAGCCCACGCCCTCGGGATCCACGGACGGGATTTCGCACGGTTGGAGGCGGGCGAATCCGTGACGGTCGGCGCGACGGTCGTCCATCCGGACGACGTGATCGGCGCCCCTCGACCGGGGCGCTCGATCGTCTACTCGGGGGATACATCGCCGACAGACGAGGTGCGGAAGCTCGCCCACCGGGCGACGGTGCTCATCCACGAAGCGACGACCGCGGAGGACCTCGAAAAAGAGGCGAACGCGTGGGGCCACTCCTCCGCGCGACAGGCCGCGGAGCTCGCCCGGGACGCGGAGGTCGGGACGCTGTTCCTCACCCACTTCTCCTCCCGGTACAAGGAATCGGCGTCCCTCGAGCTTGAAGCGCGGGGCCGGTTCCCCGGTGCGCTCGCCGCGCGCGACCTGCTCGACCATCTCATCAAGCAACCATGATCCGGGCCGACCTCATCGTCGACGGGATCGGCGACCTCGCGACGCTGGCCGACGGCGCGATCCCGCGCGTCGGCGATGCGATGACCGAGCTGGGCCAGCTCACCGGAGCGGCGCTCGCCGCCGACAAGGGGCGGTTCGTCTTCGTCGGATCGACGCGCGTGCTCGAACGGGAGGTCCGCCTCCGTCCGGGCGGCCGTCGGGTGGACGCTGACGGAGGGTCGGTCGTGCCGGGGTTCGTCGACGCCCACACGCACGTCCTGTTCGCCGGGAGCCGCCCGACGGAGGCGACGCTCAAGGTGCGCGGGGCCACGTACGCGGAGATCGCACGCCACGGCGGCGGGTTGTTCTCGACGGTGCGCGCCACCCGCGCGGCGACGGAGAAATCCCTCCTCGACGAGGCCACGCGTCGTCTCCGCGGACTCGCTCGGCACGGCGCGACAACGGTCGAGGTGAAGAGCGGCTACGAGCTCACGCCGGACGGCGAGCTTCGCCTCCTCCGATTGATCCCCCGACTGCAACGCTTGACCGGCCTCAACCTGGTGCCGACGTTCCTGGGCGCCCACGCGATCCCTCCCGAGTACGCCGATCGCGCCGACGCCTACGTCGATCTCGTGGTGCGTACGATGCTACCGGCCGTCGCGAAGGCGAATCTCGCGCGGTTCTGCGACGTCTTTTGTGAACCCGGTTTCTTCACGGTCGAGCAGTCCGCGAAGATCCTTCGGGCTGCGAGCGCGCTCGGGCTCCGCCCGAAGATCCACGCCGATGAGTTCGTCTTCTCCGGCGGCACCCGCCTCGCCGCCGAGGTCGGCGCTGCGTCGGCCGACCATCTCCTCGAGTCCCGTTCGCGAGACTGGGCGGCCCTGGCCGCCGCCGGCGTGACCGCGGTCCTGCTTCCGGTGACCCCGTTCGCCTCGATGGTCACGAAGCCCGGCCTCGGGCGCGCGATGGTCGACGAAGGCGTCGCCGTCGCGCTGGGGAGCGATTGTTCCCCGAACTCGTGGGTCGAATCGATGCCGGTCGTCCTTGCGCATGCGGTCTATTCCGCGCGGCTCACCCCGGCGGAAGCGCTGACGGCGGCGACGGTCAACGCCGCGCACGCCGTTGGCGAAGGGGGTCACGCTGGGATGATCGCCCTCGGCCGTTCCGCGGATTTCGCGCTCTTTGACGTCCCGTCGGTCGAACACCTGGGCTACCGCGTCGACCCGGTTCCGGTGCTCGTTTCACGTCAGGGAAAACCCGTACCTTCGAGGTGAATGAAGCCTCACGTTCATATAGGAGGGGTTTCCTCCTCGCCGGTGAGGTCCCCAGAATGGCGGAGCGAGTCGGCAAAGAGCAGATCACGCGGGAAAAGGGCTACCTGTACTACCTCGGGAAGGACGGGTACCTGTGGAAGACCCCGACGAAGCTGAACAAGAGCGGCCGGAAGGCCCGTGTCGGGACCGAGAAGGTCAACCGCGCGGACGGCTTCATGTACTTCTTGGACAAGAAGGGGTACATTGCCCGCGCGAAGATGAAGAACGCCTAACGGCGTCCTCTCATCGCCGGTCCGAAACCCCTCGTTTTCGAGGCGTTCCAACCGTTTCCTCTCTCCCTTTTCTTTCGCGCGGCGGCGGCCCGACGAACGATCGACCCCGGCGCGCAGGGTAGACAAGCGGAGGCACCTCGATGGGCTGTCGGTTCCCGAACGACGACCCGCGCAAGTGCGACCGGTGCGGAGCGTTCCTCTGGGTCAGCGAGGACGGCCTTTTCTGCGGCGATTGCGGGGTGACGATGCCGTGCACGATGCGGCTCCTCCCCCGAAGCGCACCGCCGTAACGCAACGCCGGCCCCTCGGCGACGCACGGACGATTCCGACGTCATCCAACCCCGGTGACGCGAATTTTACCTCGAAACGCGACCTGTGCGACCCATCCAACTTATAGAGGAGACCGCTTACGCGCCACCCGGAAGGTTTCATCCACGGTGTTCGAGCGCAGGTCGCACGTTCTTTCGGGCGCGAACTCCGAGCGCGAAACGGTCGCCCCCCGCCGCTGTTTCGTGGCCCGTTGAGGGCTCCTTAAGGCGCCGCTCGCTCCTCAGGACGAGGTAGACGGTGCGCGACGCGATCGACCCCGGCGCGGTGCACCTTCCGGAGTAAAGCAACATGGCAGTAGCCCGCAAGCGCGCAATCTCGGCCTCGGGGCCGAGCCCCGTTCGGAGCGAGGAGCGGACCGGTCGCGAACCGATCCCGGTCCCGCGGCTCGTCCCGCGAGGGACGACGGCGTTCGACACCGTCGCGTGGAAGAATCACGACTCGGTGATCAAGAACGCCGACGGCGCGACGATCTTCGAGCTCAAGGGCGTGCGCGCGCCGGCGACGTGGTCGGAGAACGCGATCAACATCGCCGCGTCGAAATATTTCCGCGTCATCCAGGGACGGAAGGAGAACTCCATCGAGGGGATGATCCGTCGGGTCACCCACTGGATCGCGCAGCGCGGACTCGACCTGGGCTACCTCGACACCATCGAGGAGTCGACCCAGCTCGAGGAGAGCCTCGCCTACCTGATGGTCCACCAGATGGCGGCGTTCAACAGCCCCGTCTGGTTCAACGTCGGCGTCCGCGAGCCGCCGCAATGCTCGGCGTGCTTCATCCAGTCGGTCGGCGACGACATGGAATCCATCCTGAACCTCGCCGTGAGCGAGGGACGTCTCTTCAAGGGCGGCAGCGGCACGGGTTCCAACCTCTCGCAGCTCCGGGGCAGCCACGAGAAGCTCTCGGGCGGCGGGATCGCGAGCGGGCCGGTCTCCTTCATGCGCGCCTTCGACGCGCTCGCGGGCGTCATCAAGTCCGGCGGCACCACGCGCCGCGCGGCGAAGATGGTCATCCTGAACCTCGACCACCCCGACATCGTCGACTTCATCGAGTGCAAGGTCCGCGAGGAGGACAAGGCCTACGCGCTGATCCGGGAAGGCTACTCGCCGAACTTCGACGGGACCGACCCCGACAGCGCCTACGCGTCGATCGCCTACCAGAACGCGAACCACTCCGTCCGCGTCCCGAACTCCTTCATGGAGGCGGTCGAGCGGGACGGCGCGTGGTCGACGTACAATCGGACCGACCACTCCGTCGCCGCGACCATGCAGGCGCGCGAGCTGTGGCGCCGGCTCGCCCACGCCGCCTGGCGCTGCGGGGACCCCGGCGTCCAGTTCGACGACGTCACGAACGACTGGCACACCTGCCCGACGACGGGGCGGATCAACGCGTCGAACCCCTGCAGCGAGTATCTGTTCCTCGACGATTCCGCGTGCAACCTCGCCTCGATCAACCTGCTCAAGTTCCTCGACGAGAAGGGCGCCTTCGAGGTCGAGCGGTTCCAGGAGGCGGTCCGCACGATGATCTTCGCGATGGAGATCGTCGTCGACGCTTCGAGCTACCCGACGGCCCCGATCGCGCAGAACTCCCACGACTACCGGCCGCTGGGGCTCGGGTACGCGAACCTGGGCTCGCTGCTCATGCACTACGGTCTCGCCTACGACAGCGACGCGGGCCGGACGTTCGCCGCCGGCATCTCCGCCATCCTCTCCGCCGAAGGGTACCACATGTCGGCCGAGATCGCGCGACGGATGGGTCCGTTCGCCGGGTTCGACAAGAACCGCGCGCCGATGCTCCGCGTGATGGGTAAGCACCGCGACGCCGCGGCGGCGATCCCCAAGAACGATGCTCGGCTCACCTCGGTGGTCACCACGGCGGTCGACCGTTGGCATGACACGGTCCACGCCGGCGAGCTGTGGGGCTACCGCAACGCCCAGATCTCGGTGATCGCCCCCACGGGGACGATCGGGCTCCTCATGGGCTGCGACACGTTGGGGCTCGAGCCCGAGCTCTCGCTCGTCAAGACGAAGAACTTGGTCGGCGGCGGAACGATGCGCCTCGTCAACCACACGGTGGAAGACGCCCTCGCTTCCCTCGGCTACGACGCGGCCGCGGTTCTGCGGATCCGGGAACACATCGTCCAGAAGGGGACGATCGAAGGGGCCCCGGACCTAAAGGCGGAGCACCTGACGGTGTTCGACTGCGCCCTCGCGCCGAGCGGGAGCTCGCGGACGATCCCCCCGATGGGCCACTTGAAGATGCTCGGCGCGACGCAGCCGTTCCTCTCGGGCGGCGCCTCCAAGACGATCAACCTTCCGCACGAGGCGACCGTCGAGGACATCGAGAAGATCTACTTCGAAGCCTGGAAGCTCGGCGTGAAATCGGTCGCGCTGTACCGCGACGGCTGCAAAGCGTCGCAGCCGTACGAGACCGGCGCGGGGAAGACGACCACGACGAGCGGGGTCCGCGCACCGAAGCGCGAGAAGCTCCCCGACGAACGGAAGGCGATCACCCACCACTTCCAGGTCGGCGGCCACGACGGCTACGTGACGGTCGGTCTCTACCCGGACGGACGGCCCGGGGAGATGTTCTTCCGGGTCACGAAGGAAGGTTCGACGGTCAACGGGCTCATGGATTCCCTCGGGATCTCGATGTCGATGGCGCTGCAGCACGGGGTGCCGCTGAAAGACCTCGTGCGGAAGCTCGCGCACATGCGCTTCGAGCCCGCCGGCGCCACCAACAATCCGAAGATCCGGTTTGCGAAATCGATCCCGGACTACGTCGCCCGGTGGCTCGCGGTCGAGTTCCTGACGGAGGACCAGCGGCGGTCGATCGGCCTCGAGGGGCCGGCGGCCGAGGGGAACGGCAACGGCCACGGCGCCGCCGCCCCTGCGAAGTCGGCCGCGACGGTGGTCAAGTTCGAGACCCGCCCGCTCGACACGTTCGGCGAGAGCGCCGGGCGCGCTTCCGAGGATGCTCCGTCGTGCCACGTCTGCGGCGGCATCATGGTCCGCTCGGGTACCTGCTACGCGTGCACGGTCTGCGGGACGACGAGCGGCTGCTCGTAGAACCAGCGGCCGCCGGCTACGGCAGGGCGTACCGCGCGAGGCCGACCAGGTCGGCGAGGCTGAGGGCGTGGCCCACCGCCGGCGACCCGCCCCACTCGGCTTCGATCGCCCCCATCGGGAACTGGGCTCGTTCGCCGGCGAGCACGGGGTTCAAACGCGTGGGCACGCCGCGCTCGGCGCAGGCGAGGAGCACCACGAGGGCGCCGACCGGTCCCGACTCCGTTACGATCTGGTAGCCGCGGGGTCGCTCGACCGTTTCCACGCGGGCCGTCTCGTCGTTCAAGCGCGCCGTGCGGACCTTCGGACCCGACGCCGGTTCCGAGGTGCGACGCCGTCCCCGGGACGCGGCCTTGGCCTCGATCCAGGCGATGTGGGTACCGGCGCTCCGGAACCGCTCGAGCAGCCCCGGGTCGATCCCGAGCTCGGGAGCCTCCGTCATGCCGCGACCCGCCCCCGCCAGAGTCGACAGTCCGGGCGGACGGCGCAGCGGCCGCAGATCGCGAGGTCCCGGTGCTTCGGGCAATCGCCCGAGATCCCGGTGTGGCAGAGAACGAAATCGTACTTGATCGGGTCGTTCGGGTCGATCCGTTTCAGCGCGGCGGTGATCTCCTCGACGGCGGCCCAGCTCGGCGTGCGGCGCGCCGTGAGCCCCAGATTGTAGGCGATCCAGAAGACGTGGTGGTCGAGCGGGATCCGGAGCTCCGCTGTGGGGACCCGCGTCCACAATCCGAGATCGGGATACTCGGTTCGGACCATCCAACGCACGAACAGCGCGAGTCGCTTGCACGGGCTATGCGACGGGCCGAGGGGGGACGGGAACAGGTACCGGTAGCGTTCCGGGGCCGAAGCGGCTTCCGGGCCGCGCAGCCCCTGCGACAGCGCCGCGATCCCCCCGGCGAATCCGTCGGAGCCGGCCATCCCTTCGAGGAAAACCTCCTCGAGGGAATCGTAACTGCGGTACAGCTGCTGGAGTTGGTACCCGAGGTACTCGAGCTGGTCGCCCCGTAGCCAGCGGTGTCGGAAGTCGACCAACGGGCCGGGCGGTCGCCGCGGCCGGGCCGCGTCTACGAACCCGGAGAAGTCTCCGGCGATCTGCTCGGCCAGCGTCCCGAACGAACGAAGGATGGCCCGAGTGTTCCCGACGGCGAGCGTGGCGGCCATGATGCCCGCCACTTCCGCGGCCCGGCGGTCGTTCGCGAACGGTCGCACGCACGATAACGGGTCCATCGCGAGCGATCGCTCGACCGGGAACGCCCGATAGAGCGCGTCGAGATGCATCGGGAAGCTCGCGGAGGGACGGTGGGGGCGCACGTCGTACTACGGGAACGCGCCGCCTTACCATTTTGGCCCGGTGGGGCGGCAGCCGCCCTGGCGCCGTTCTCCGCGAGGCGCCGCCCGCCCGAGATGGTCCGGTTGACGGCGGGCCTTCGATGGTGCCTTGGCTGTGAACTTGCCGGGGGGAGACGCCGAGACTTCCTCCCCTTGCAATGAAAGGTTTCATAGTGCGCCCGGGGGTTGGCGGGTCGCTGGGGTTCCCCCTCGTGAGCGCGAAGCATCGCACCCGCCGACTCACCCTCGCGCTCGTGGTGAGTCTCGTTGGCTTGTCCGCCATCATCAGCGGATCAGGACCACTCGTTGCCGTGGCGGGAACCCCCCACCTCTCCGCGCCCCGACCGACCGATTCCCTTGGGGCGCCGGCCACGACTCAATTGACGGCGGCCGCCGACTCCCTCCTCCGGGGAGGGAACCCCGCCCTCCCTTCCACCCCGCCGGATCCGGTCGGGTCGCACCTTCGGGGACCGTCCGCCGCCGGGCCCGACTGGTGGAACCTGACGAGCAAGCTATCGACGTTCCCCGCCAAACGCGCCAACTTCGGAATGACGTACGACGCCGCCGATGGGTACGTCGTGCTCTTCGGAGGGTTCGTACGCATCGGCACGGCCACGACGTTTTCCGACACGTGGAAGTTCTCCGGGGGGCGGTGGACCGAGCTGTTCCCGGCCTCGAGCCCGTCCCCGCGAAGCGGGCCAGTCCTCGTGGATGACCTCGCGGACGGGTACCTGTTGCTCTTCGGGGGTGTCAACGCCACCGGCGTGGTGCTCGGGGACACGTGGAAGTTCTCGGCGGGTGAATGGTCCCAGCTCGCACCGGCGTCGCCCCCTCCCCCGCGCATCGGGGCCCAAGGCGTCTACGACGCGGCCGACCACTACGTGGTCGTTTTTGGCGGGGACAATCGAACGCACCAGCTCATCGCCGACACGTGGAAGTACGTGGGCGGCACGTGGACGCAATTGACCCCGTCCACCACGCCCGCGGCGCGGTACTTTGGCGAGATCGAGTACGACGCGGTCGATGGCTACGTGGTCATGTTCGGCGGTGAGAACGCCACCACCTTCGTTCTCGGGGACACGTGGAGGTTCGCGGGAGGCGAGTGGACCCAACTGTACCCGGCGCAGAACGCGCCGGCCCGCTCGTTTGCGGGGCTCGCCGCGGACCCTACCGACGGCTATCTCGTCCTCTTCGGAGGAGCGAACAACACCGACAACCTCCACGACACCTGGGCGTTCGCCGGGGGGAATTGGAACCGTCTCCACCCGAGCGTGGGTCCGTCCGGCCGCGGCGGCTTCGGGGAGGTTTGGGATGCGGCGGACGGATTCATCCTATTCTTCAGCGGCTCGAACGAGACCTACGGCGGCCGGTACTACAACGATACCTGGGCGTACGCGGCACCGATCTCCGCCCTCGCGCGAGCGTCGCCCTCGCCGGCCGACGCGAACCAGATGGTCCGGTTCGTGGGCAACGCGACGGGAGGCGTCGTGCCCGACACGTTCAGCTGGACGTTCGGGGACGGCATGAGCGGCGTCACGTCGACCCCCCAGCACGCGTACGTCACGGCCGGAACGTATGTCGTCAACCTGACGATCGTCGATTCGTTCGCCCAGACCTCGACGACGTCGTTGACCGTTACGGTCCACCCCCCGGTCGCGGCCCGGGCCACTGCCACGCCCTCGACCCTGGACCTGGGGCAGACCGCCTCGTTCGTCGGATCGGCGAGCGGCGGAACCCCGCCGTTCGTCTACCGCTGGTCGTTTGGGGACGGTGCCACGAGCCCGACCGCGAACAGCTCGCACCTGTTCGCCAGCACCGCGAACTTCTCGGCGATGCTCCTCGTGAACGATTCGGCGGGAGCCAACAGCTCGGCGACGGTCCACGTCCTCGTGAACGCTCGACTCTCCCTGAGCATCGTGGTCACCCCGTTGACGGCCGTACCCGGCCAGTCGATCTCCGGCACCTCCACGACCTCCGGGGGCACCGGCCCGATCACGGTCCATTGGGACCTGGGCGATGGCGCGATGTCGTCGAGCTCGTCCCTCGTGCACGCGTACGCCAGCGCCGGGAGCTATCTCGTGAAGGCCACGGCGACCGACCAAACGGGCGCCACGTCGTCCGGGAACGCCACCGTCGTGGTCGCTTCCGCGCCCGCCTCGACCCCCGGGTTCCTGGGCCTCTCTGGCGGGCTCGGGTACGTCGTGGTCGGAGTCGTCCTGCTCGCGGTCGCAGTCGGGGTCGTCGCGATCGTCCTGCGCCGCAAACCTGGAACCCGCGCGTCGGCGACCGTCGGGCCTCCTCCCACCATGGACGGAGCGGGTTCGTCGCCCCCGGTCCCACCTCCTCCCGCGAATCCCTAGTTCCTCCTCCGCGTCCCAACGGGATATCTCCCGGGCCGGCGTGCCGACGTCGAGATGGGAACGAACGCTGACGTCGCCGCGATCTTTCGGGAGATCGCCGACCTCTTGGACCTCCTGGGGGAGCGGTTCAAACCCGAAGCGTACCGCCGCGCCGCCCGTTCCCTCGAGGGTCTTCCGGAAGACCTGCGCCTGATCGCCCAGCGCGGGGAGCTCGACGCGATCCCCGGAGTCGGGGAGGCCCTGAGGCAGAAGATCGACGAGTACCTCACGACCGGGGCGATTCCCTACCTCGCGAAGCTCCAGGCGGAGCTCCCGCCCGGACTCGTCACCCTGACCCGTCTCCCGGGGCTCGGGCCCAAGACCGCACGCCGGTTCTGGCTCGAGCTCGGGATCGTCGGCCCGACGGAGCTCACCGAGGCGATCGCCGCCGGGCGCCTCAACGGGGTCAAGGGGTTCGGCCCCCGCAAGATCGAGCTGATCCGCGACGCGCTCGCTTCCGCGTCGACCCCCAGCCATCGCCTTCCCCTGGCCGAGGCCGACCGGATCGCTCAGGGCATCGTCGCGTCGCTCCGGTCGCGCGCACCGCTCGACGCGGTCGAGATCGCCGGGAGCTTCCGCCGGTGCCGCGAGACCGTGGGGGACCTGGATGTCCTCGTGACCTCGAACGAACCGGAGAAGGTGCTCGACGCGTTCAACTCGCTGCCGGGGAAGGCGCGCCAGCTGATGCGGGGTCCGACCAAGGCCACGATCGTTCTCGAGGGGGAGCTCCAGGTGGACCTCCGAGTCGTTGCCCCGGAAGAGTTCGGTGCGGCGCTCCAGTACTTCACCGGGGGGAAGGACCACAACGTCCACCTTCGATCGATCGCGCGCGACCGGGGACTCCGGATCAATGAGTACGGTGTCTTCCGCGGGGAGGAACGGGTCGCGGGACGGACCGAGGAGGAGGTGTACGCCACGCTCGGGTTTCCGTGGATCCCTCCGGAGATCCGGGAAGATCACGGGGAGATCGAGGCGGCGGCCCAAGGCAGGCTCCCGCACCTCGTCGAACTGGGGTCCCTCCGGGGCGACCTCCACGTCCACCTCGCCCCGGACGCCTCGACCACCGTCATCCGATCCGCGCTCGCGGAGGCCTCGGCGCTCGGATTCGAGTACGTGGGATTCGCTGTCCCGCTCGGCGAGGGGGCGGTTCCCGAGCTTGCGAGGACGATCCGGACCGTCCCGTCGGAACGCCCTCGGATCCTGCTCGGGGCGGAAGTGCCGTCGTGGGAGGGTGCGTCGGACCCCCCGGACGGGTTCGACTACACGATCGTGACGTCCCCGATCGAGGCGGGGTCGAGTTCCCGGGTTCGCTCGGCGGCGAAGAAATCATCCCGGCCTCCGATACTCTTCGCCCACGGATCGGGGGGAGCGCCCGCGTCGGCCGGCCGGACGCCCGGTAGCGCCGGCCGTTCGCAACTTATCGCATCGATCGTCGTGGGACCGGACGCTCCGTCGCGGGGATGGGACTCCGCCACCCTACGCGGTCTCGCGGAGTCCGGCGTCGAGGTTGCGCTCTCCGCCGACAGCCCGGACGGCGGGCAACTCGACCGACTCCGCCTCGCCGTCGGGCTCGCACGCCGGGGGTGGACGACGGCCGCTACCGTGACGAACGCGCGTCCGTGGTCGGCGCGGCCCGGGTCGAAGCCGCCCGCGGGCCGGGACGGGCCTGGCTGATGCCCGGGACCGGACCGCCCGTCGCCCCACCCGCCGACCCCGCGCGGGCGGCGCACTCGGGGCACCGGTGGGCGGCGACTCCCGAACCGTTCCGCCAGTAGCACGACGTGCACAGCACGCGTCCGCACCCCCAGCAGAGCGGGACGTTCAGGTCGGCCGCAATCGCGGTGTCGCAGCTCGTGCACCGTCGATTGCTGGCCGCGTTCCACCGTGCTCGGTCGGGGGCTTGGGGCACTTGCGCGAGGGTCGCCGCGACCGCGCCCGATCGGGCGCTCGAGAGGATCGCGCGCGTCGGGGGCGGCGGTGGGACCGAAAGGGGCGGGTCGTCGAGGGGTGATTCCGTACGACGGGGGGAGGCGGGGCCGCCCGAGAACGGGGACCCGGGCTCGATCCCCGGACCGACGACGGCCTCGGGGAGCGGGGCCGGCGCCCGTGAGCTCGACTGGATCACCGGCGCGAAGGCGATCGACCCGGACATCGGGTGGACCGGCGGCGGGTACTCGTCGTTGGCGCGCGCCGACCGCCGCACGGCCTCGGCGGCGGCTCCGGTCCCGCGCGCCCGGGCGGCGAACGGTCGGGTGGCGTCCTCGGGGCGCGCGAGGAACGGAGGCTCGTCGTCGAGGTCGACCGGAACGATGTAGCCGCTTGGGGCCGCGTAGTCGTCGTCCGCTTCCACGACGGGATGCGTCGGGTCCGGGTTCCGCGAAGCGCTCGCGGGTCTCGGGGTCGCCGCGACCGATGGGACCGGCCGGGGCGCCCGCAAGGCGGAGCGAACGTAGGCCCCGCCCGCGATGAGGAGTACCCCCGAGACGACCAGGACGGCGGCGAAGAGGGTGCTCGCGGCGCCGAACCCCGGAACGAAGCCGATGTAGAGCGCGACGCCGAGCGCGAGGAGCAGGAAACCGACGCCCAGGGCGAACCCCGGTTCCCACGCGCTCCCGCGCGCCTGGGCCGCGCGGGAGGCGGTCACAGAGCCCAGCCTCGCTCGTCCCACGGTCGTGGCCACATTCTTCTCCGAGGAGCGACCGGGGTCGGGAGAGCCCTCCGCGACCTATCTACCTTTCCTCGGGCGCGGAACCGGCCCCCGCGCTTGCGCGTGGAACCCCGACTTCTTGTACCCCGAACGGCCCGCCACCGTCGTGCGGCGGGAGCAGTCGTTCCGGCCCCCACCGGGTCCGGCGCGCGAGCGGCGCCGATCCCACGCCGCGGTGCCGATCGCGTTCGTCCTCCTCCTCCTGGGGGCCGTCCTCGGCCACTACACCATCCTCGTCCCGTTCCTTTTGGGCCTGGTCCTGTTCGGGAGCGGAGCGTCGTTCCTGTCGAGCCGTCTCAACCCGCTCTCGACGAGCTTCTACCTGCCGACGAAGCCGTCGTGGAGCGCCATCGGCGCCGTCTTCCTGTCGGGGGTGGTCCTCCTGGCGGTCGCCTACGAGTACCTGATCCGGGGCTTCGGACCGTTGGTCCCGTAGGGCGGGCTCCTCACGCGGCGATCATCCGCTCGAGGGCGAGCCGGGCCCGGACCGCGATCGCCGGCGGGACCTCGATCTGGAACTGGTTCTGGGCGAGGGAATCGCGCACGTCGGTCAGGTCGATCTGCTTCATGTACGGGCAGATCGCCCCTTCGCTCAGCGGCAGGAACTTCGTGGTGGGGTTGAGCCTCCGCATCCGGTGGAGGATCCCGACCTCCGTCGCGACGAGGACCTCCGGCGCCCGGGTCTCCTCGGCGAACCGGACCATCCCATCGGTCGAGAGGATCCGGTCGACGTGGGGGAGCGCGGCGGTCGAGCATCCGCACTCGGGATGGGCCACCACCTCCGCCCCGGGGTGGTCAGCGCGGGCGCGCGCCAGATCCTCCGGACGGAGCTTCGCGTGGACGGGGCAATCCCCCATCCACAGGTGCATCGTCCGACCCGTGACCTTGCGGATGTGCTCGCCGAGGAAAATATCCGGGAGGAAGAGGATCTCCCGGTCCGCGGGGATCGAGCTCACGATCTTGGCGGCGTTCGAGCTCGTGCAGCAGTAGTCCGCTTCGGCCTTCACGTCCGCGGAGGTGTTGATGTACGCCACGACGACGGCGCCCGGGTGCTCCGCCTTCCACGTCCGGAGCTGCTCCGCCGTGATCGAGTCCGCGAGCCCGCAGCCCGCCGCGAGGTCCGGGAGGAGGACGGTCTTGCCGGGGTTGAGGATCTTCGCGGTCTCGGCCATGAACCGGACCCCGGCGAAGCAGATCACCGGCGCTTCGGCGTCGACGGCCTTGCGGGAAAGGTAGAGCGAATCGCCGACGTAATCGGCGACGTCCTGGACCTCCGGTCGCTGGTAGTTGTGCGCGAGGAGGAGCGCGTTCCGCTCCTCCTTGAGCTGCTGCACCTCCGTCTCGAGCGACAATCCGTTCCCCCGACCGTTTGAACGTCGGACCGGCACTTAAGTCGGCCGGGAGCGCTTCCGCCGCAGAGAATCGACGGTCACGTGAAACGGGAGGGCGGGCGCGGAATGCGTGATCGCCCCGAGGCTGACCGCGTCGGCGCCGACCCGCCGGTACGCGCCCACGTTCGCCGGGGTGATCCCTCCCGAGAGTTCGATCGCCACACGATCCCGGAGGCCCGCGCGCGCAAGCTCCACCACGATGCGGCGCGCCGCGCGGGGCGAACGGTTGTCGAGGAGCAACGTCGAGGCCCCGGCCCGGGCGGCGCGGAGCGCCTGGGCGGCGGATCGGACCTCGACCTCGAGGTCGGCGCGGGCCCCCCCGCGAGCGCGGAGGCGACGGATCGCCTCCTCCAGCGAGGTGGCGGTGAGGTGGTTGTTCTTCACGAGAATCCCGCTCGCGAGGTCGCGGCGGTGCGGTCGACCCCCGCCCAGGACGACGGCCCACTTTTCGAGGTCCCGCAGCCCGGGGAGCGTCTTGCGCGTCGCCAGGACGGCCGGACCTCCGCGCCCCGTCCCCGCGGCCCGCACGGCGCGGGCCGTGGCGGTCGCGACCCCCGAAAGATGCATGAGATAGTTGAGCAAGGTCCGCTCCACGGCGAGGATGCGCCGCAGATCCCCCTCGATCGAGAGAACTTTCTCGCCGCGGGAAACGGTCTGGCCGTCGCGGGCAAGGGCCTGCACCGTGAGGCCTCGCGCCCGCGCGATGGCCACCGCCACCGCGACCCCCGCGACCACCCCGGGGGCCTGGACGGCGACGACGGCCCGGGCTCGGAGCGGGCGGGGGAAGAGGGCGAGCGTGGTCCGGTCCCGGTCGGCCCGGTCCTCCGCCAGCGCTCGACGGATCGCGCCGGGAATGCCCGCGGGCACCCGGGCCTCGCGTCGGGCCGCGCTCACCCGAGCCGTTCCTTGAGCTGGGCGTACTCGTCGGCGAGGTCCGGCCGGAGCCGGGTGATCTCCCGCCGCCCGAGCTCCTCCACGCGTCGCCGGGCGGCGGGCGTTTCCCCGCTCGCGTGGGCGACCTCGGCCAAGCGGAGCAGCACCTCGAGTTCGTCGGCGCCGGCGTTGAGCTCGCGGACGAGTCGGTACGCCTCCAAGAGCTCGATCTCGGCGTGGGGGAGGTCTCCCCGGGCGAGGAGGATCTTGCCCGCGATGATGTACGTCTGGCAGAGGCCGAACCGGTCGCCAATCCCCTCGAGGATCGTGCGCGCGCGCCGGTTGGCAGCGTCCGCCGCATCTAGGTCCCCGGCCTCCCGGGTCAGGTCGGCCGTGTTGAACAACGCCCAGCCGAGCCGACGGGGATCGTGGGCCGCTTCCGCATGCTTCGCCGCCCGGGCGAGCGCGAGCAGACCCTCGTCGTTGTTCCCGTGCTGGCTGAGGACGACGCCGAGGAACAGCTCCGCGTAGGCGGCTTCGGCCCGGTCCCCGATGGCGAGCAACAGCTCCGACGCCCGACGGTACGTCGCGATCGCCTCGTCCACACGGTCCGGGATCATGCCGAGCACGTTCGCACGACGGACCTCCTCCAGCGCGATCTCCCGGGTGTCGTTGATCGACCGGGCGATCGCGAGCGCCTGGTCGTGGAAGTCCAGCGAGGGCCGGTAGTGACCGCGATAGTACTCGATCTCGCCCCTTAGCCGAGCGACGGCAATGCGGGCGGCGGCCGGCGTTTCGTCCGTCCCGCGCGTCTCGACGACGACGAGCTGCTTCTCCGCATCGTCGAGCCGTCCTTCGTTGACCAGGATGCGCGCGAGGTAGATCCGGGCGAGCGCCTGCTGGGGGGCGGGGACCGCGGCGCTGACGCGCGCCGGTTCGAGGGCGGAGGTGAGCAGCTCCTCGGCCCGGTGGAGCTCCCCAACCCGGTCGAGCTGGACCGCGAACAAGAGCACGGTCTCGAGCTCGGCGCTCGGGTCCGGGGGGACGGCCCGGCGCTGGGCGTCGAAGGCGCGTTCGAGGTGCTCAACGGCGACCGACGGGGAGTACGCCCGAATCGCGAAATCCGCGGCGAGCCGGTTGTAACCCGCGGCCTTGTCGTCGACGCGGCCCAGGGCGAAGTGGCGGGCGAGGGCGTAGATCGTGGCGACGTCGGCCGGGGCCCCGCTCTCCAGCGCCTCCCCGACCTTCCGATGCAGGAGCCGCCGGCGGGTATCGGTGAGCGAGTGGTAGACCTCCGTCCGGACATCGTCCCGGACGAACTCGAGGCGTTCCCCCGGTCGCTCCCGCAAGACGCCGCGGTGCACGAGCGCGTCGGTGATCTCGGTCAGGCGTTCCTCCTCTTCCCCGCTCGCCTTCAACAGCAAGGGAAACTCGACCTCCCGGCCGACCACGGACGCGACGCCGACGACCCTCTGCTCATCGTGCGAGAGTTCCCGGAAGAGGCGCTCGGCGCTCTCGGGAGTACGGTGGGGGTCGACGGGGCCCGTGTGGTCGGTCGTCCGGAGCAGCTGATCGAGGAAGAGCGGGTTGCCCCCCGTCTGCGAGTGCCAGCGCGTGATCTCGTCGTTCTCGAACGGGTGCCCGGGATGGACGAGGCGCACGAACTCCGCGACCTCGTTCGGGGTGAACGGCCGGACGATCACCCGCTCGGCGCGCCCCTCGCGTTCGAGCCGCTCGAGGAGCGCTTGACGGGGTCCGGGGAGGCTCGCCTGGGGGAGAACCGTCGCGACGACCCACAGCGCGGCCGGCCCGACCTGCGGGGCGAGGAGTTCCAGGAATTCGATCGACGATTCATCGGCCAGGTGGATGTCCTCCAGGATGAGCGCGGTCGGCCGATGCCGGGCTCGGGCGAGGAGATCGTCGGTCAGGCTGCCGATCAGCCGTCGCCGGCCCCCTTCCGAGGTCATCTCCGGCCCACCGAGGTTCTCGAGCAGCCGCTCTCCCACCGGGTGGCCCCCGCTCAGGAGGGGGGCGTCCGCCCGCGGCGCAAAGCCGATCATGATCGCGTCGGCCGGGGTCGGCGGCGCGAAGACGAGGCCGGCGGAGGTCAGTTCGGCATCGTCCTGCAGGATCTCCCCCACGCCCGACCCGAGTGCCTGGCGGACGAGGTCGAACGGCGGGGGGTTCGCGGTGGGCGAGCTTCGGGCGGCGAGGATGTCGAGACCTCGCTGTCGGCACTCCTCGGCGAGGACCCGGGCCAGCGTCGACTTCCCGGTGCCGACCTCGCCCTCCAGAAGCGTGAACCCGCCTTGGCCGTCGCGGACGGCATCGATCCGACGCCGGAGCTGGTCGAGGAGGTCCAAGCGGCCGACGAACGGCGTCGTCGTCGGAGCCGCGCCGTCCATCCCCCCCGCCACGGGTGGGTCAGGGTATATTACCGGCGGACCGGTGCGCGGGCGAGGAACGGCAGCTTCACCACTTCCGCCGGGACGCGCCGACCCCGAACCTCGAGCTCGACGAGCGTTCCCGGCGTGGCGAGCGCCGGAGCGAGGTACGCGAGCGCGATGCCGTGGTGCAACGACGGCGAGAGGCCGCCGCTCGTGACGACGCCGACCGGTTGCCCGTCGCGGACGAGGGGCGTGCCGTGCCGCGGCAGGACGCCCTCCTCGAGGACGGTGAGCCCGACGAGCTTCTGGGGGAGACCGTCCTTCTGCTGCTTTTCGAGCGCTTCGCGACCGACGAACGGATGGTCGAAGTCGACGAACCGGTCCTGGCCGGCCTCGAGCGGCGTGCGGTCGGCGAGAAAATCCTGCCCGGAGAGCAGGTAGCCTTTCTCGAGACGCAACGTGTCGCGGGCCCCGAGTCCGCAGGGTACCGCCCCGGCGCCGACGAGGTTCTCCGCGAGGTCGACCGCGTTATCGCCCGCGACGAACAGCTCGTACCCGAGCTCGCCCGTGTACCCCGTCCGGCTCACCCAGACCGCCCGTTCGAGCTCCGCCGGGATCGCCGGCCCCAAGACCCCCGTGGAGGGCGGAGTCTTGTCCGATTTCCGGGGGAACCAGCGCGCGGTGTAGAAGTCGAGGCTGCCGAGCGACCAACCGAAGGCGGCTTCGAGAAGCGCCCGCGACCCGGGCCCCTGCACGGCCAGGATCGCGACGGCCCCGTTGCGGTAGGTGACCGTCGTATCGGGCCGCCGGTGCTGCCGCAGCAGTTCTACGAACCTCGTCGAGCGGCTCGCGTTCGGCACGACGATGTGCCGACGCTCCGGCACCGCTCCGTCGTCGACGCGCGTCACGAGGAGGTCGTCGACGATCTTCCCGTCCTCCGAGAGCCAGAAGGCGTACCGGCACTGCCCGGGGGCGAGCGCGGCGATGTTCGCGGTCGTCCGCCGGGCGAGCAGCCCGGCCGCGCTCGTCCCGTCGACCGTGACGATGCCCATGTGGGAGACATCGAACAGACCGACGTTCGTCCGGACCGCCGCGTGCTCGGCCAGGATGCCCCGATAGTACAACGGCATCTCCCAGCCGGCGAAGGGCACCATGTGGCCGCCGTGCCTCAGGTGGAACGGGTGGAGGCGCGTGCGCTGGATCGGGAGTACCGGCGGTTCGGCGAGGGTCTGGGTGGTGACGCTCACGTGACGATCTCCGCCAGCCGCCCGGCGGCGATCGCCCGCCGGATCTCGATCGCGATGCGGCGGCCCGTGCTCATCGGGCCGCGCCAGAGGGCGTTGCCGTACGGGTGGCCCAAGGCGAGGTGGACGTTCGTCCCGCCGCCGATCCGTGCGGCGACGTCGAAGATCACGGGCGACCCGTCCGCGTCGAGACAGCTCTGCAAGGTGAAGGGCCCTAGGATGCCGGGCGGATAGCGGGATGCCGACGCCGCGACGAACCGCTCGGCGAGGTCGAAGACGGATTCCAGCACGGATTCTCGCACGGTGAGGCTCCCATGACCGACGACCGTGTACCGCGGGAGCCGCGCCGCTTCGCCGATCTCCAGCTGCTGCGCCGCGGGCAACCGTGCGACGCCGTCGAGCGAGCTCTCCCGCCGCTCGTCGACGCCGAGGAGCTCGAGCTGTTCGTCCGGAACGGCGAGCGGCGAGAGGAAGAAATTGAAGTTGAACACCGGGCCGAGGATGTACTCCTCGATCCGCGCCGACGCGAGGTCGTCGGCCCTCACGATCCCCTGGCGGATCAGGACCTCACTCTTGGTGCGAAACTCCTCCGCCGACGCGACGGTGAAGAACCCCCGCTCGAGCCGGCGCGTCGCGTGGGGCAGTTTGACGATCGCGAGCCCGTGGATCGCCGCGGGCGACGCGATCCGTTTCGGGGTCGGGACGCCGGCCCCTTCGAGGAGCGTGTAGTAGTTGTCCCGCTCCGTCCGTTCTTCGATCCGGAGCATCGAACGCGACCCGACGATCGGGACGCGAAAATCGTCCTCCAGCCGTTCGAGCGGGATGTACGAGCTCAACGCCCGGTTCGGCACAATGAGCGCGTTCGCGGCGCGCAACCGGGCCTGGGTGTCGGGGCGCGCGACATCCGCGAACGCCGGGAACGTCCAGACGTCGTCGACGAAGCCGCGCCGTATCGCGCCGGAGGCATCGCGCCGCGTCCGGAAATATTTCGCGTAGGTCCGCTCGCGGCCTTGTTGCGCGAGGACCAGGGTCCGGAATCCCTCCTGCGAAGCGCCGTCCGCGATGTCCAGCGCGGAATGGGACCCGATCGCGGCGACGACCGGGTTGGGCGGCAGCGCGCGGGCCACGGCCTGCATCTCGGAACGCGGCAGCGGCACGGTCCGGTTCCGCTTCCTCAGAGGAGTTTAAGCGCTCGGGCGACGCGCTCCGCGGTCAACGGCAGCTCGGTCACCCGCGCGCCGGTCGCATCGGCCACCGCGTTCGCGACCGCGGCGGGGACGGGGATGATCGGAGGTTCGCCCAATCCCTTGAGGCCGAACGGGCCGGCGCCCGCGAACCCTTCCACCGGGTCGACCTCGATCGGCGGGACGTCGCCGAGCGTCGGGATCCGGTAGTCGAGCAGGCCGGGGTTCAGCATCCGTCCGTCGGGCCCCCACAGCGTCTCTTCCGAGAGCGCGGTGCCCAGCCCCATCACCACCGCTCCTTCCACCTGGCTCCGGACCATTTCGGGGTCGAGGATCGTCCCGACATCCGGGAACGCCGTCGCCCGCATCACCCGGACCGCGCCCGTTTCGCGGTCGACTTCGACCTGCGCGAGGTGGACGGAGGCCGCGAAATCGTGGTACGCGTAGAACGTCCCCTCGCGCACCCGGGCGTCGTCGATCGTCCCGGGCTTACCGTAGTGACGGTCCCGCACCACGAGACCGCCTCCGCGCCGCTCGTCGGGTGTCAGCAGCTCGCGGACCGCGACCCGCTTCGCGCCGGCGACGGCGAAGAATTGCCCGCGCTCGACCTCGAGGCGTACCTTCGCTCGGACGCCCATCCGTTTCGCAAGTGTCGTCCCAATCTGCTGCGCCGCCTTCTCGACGGCCTGGCCGAGAGCCGCGACGGTGCGGCTGCCGAAGACGCCGGAATCGTACGGCGCGGAGGCGGTATCGGCCGTGAGAACGCGGACCGTTCCGGACGGGAGACCGAGGACCCTCTCCGCCACGGCGGGGAGGCCGACCACCACGCTGCCGTTGCCGATGTCATGCTCGACCTGGAGGACTGAAAGGTCGTCGGCGGTCAGGCGGAGGAGGGCCTCCCCGCCGGCCCCCACCCCGGTCCCCCAGAATCCGACGCCTACGCCCACCCCTTGGTGGGGCTTGAGTCCCTTCCGCCAAAGGGCGGCGAGCCGCCCCGCGCGTCGCAGGGCCTCGGCGGCCCCGAACGGACCGACCTTCTGGCCCAAGGGCGTCGTCGACCCTTCGCTCCAGACGTGCGCGAGCCGGAAATCGATCGGGTCGCGGCCGAGCCGCCGGGCGATGCTGTCAATGTGGGATTCGCCGATGAACGCTGTCTGCGGCGCCAACGGCGCGCGATGGGGACCGAAGGGGGGCTTGTTCGTCCGAAGGGCGTACCCCTCGAGCTCGAACGCGGGGACCTCGTAGGGACCTAGGAGGAACGCGATCGCATAGCCGGTCGCGAAATCGCGGCCGGGGAGCGACGCGCCGGCGTCGAGGAGCAGGCGGACCCGTCGGGCCGTCATCTTCCCTCCCCGGACGGCCGTGTCGAGCCAGACGATCGACGGGAGCGTCGTGCGACCGAGCTCGAACTCCTCGCGGTACGTCAGCGCAAGCCGGACCGGTTTCCGGCATGCGCGGGCGAGGACGAGGGCGTACGGTTCGAGGAACGCCGCCGCCTTCCCGCCGAAGCCACCGCCGACCCAGCTTCCGTCGACCACGAGCTGGTCCTCTTTGAGGCCGAGGATCTCCGCCGTGTCCTCCCGCACCCCGAACGGCGTTTGCGTGGACGTCGTGACCTTCCACGTCGTGTCGTTGACCTCGGCCAGGCACGCGTGGGGCTCCAGGGCAACCTGGTGGACGCCGTTCGTCCGGTAGACCTCCCGGTGCACGAACTCCGCCCGGGCGAATCCGCCGTCGACGTCCCCGTGGTTCGCCCGAACGTGGGCGATCACGTGGGGGGAGCGCGGGCCTTCCTCGCCGGGCCACTCCGGGAAGACGTCCTCGATCTCACTGACCACGGGGAGCGGGTCGACCTCCACGCGGACCGCGCGCGCCGCCGCGCGCGCCTCGGCGAGTGTGCGCGCCGCGACGGCGGCGACCGGTTCGTGGCGGTAGCGCAGGATCGATTCCGGGAACACCGGTCGCTCGGCGTCCCGTTTGCCCGACGGCAAGAGCCCGGCGAGCTCGGACGGGCCGACGACCGCGACGACCCCCGGGAGGCGGCGGGCCGGCTCCAGGTCGAGCCGCCGGAGTCGCCCGTGGGCGACCGTCGAACCGACGAGCGCGCCCCACACCATCCCGGGGGCCTCGAGGTCGGTGCCGAACTCGGCCGTACCGCGCAACTTCGCGGCGGCGTCGCGCCGCGTCACGGCCTCGACGTCCCGAGCGATGCGACCGCCCGCCGGATCGCCACGTAACCCGTGCATCGGCAGAGATTCCCCCCGATCGCCTCTAGGAGCGCTCGTTCGCCCGCCCCGTGGGGATGCGACTTGATCGCGCCGGTGAGCGCCACGAGAAATCCCGGGGTGCAGTACCCGCACTGAAGCGCCGATTCCCGCTCGAACGCCTCCTGGACTCTTCGGCCGACCGGGTCGTCGTGGAGGCCTTCGACGGTCACCACGCTCTCGCCGGCGACTTCGTGCGAGAGGGTGAGGCACGCGAGGGTCGGGCGCCCCCCGACGAGCACGGTGCACGCCCCGCAATCACCGGTGCGGCACCCTTCCTTCGTCCCTTTCCGGCCGAGCCGCCAGCGGAGCGTGTCCAAGAGTCGCTCGTCGTCGGGAACGTCACGTCGCGCCACCTTCGTGCCGTTGACCGTGCACGCAAACTCGCGGTCGGTCATCGTGCGGACGTGCTCCGCGCCTTCGCGGGGACCGACTTCTTCGCCGTCCGGGAGGGCGACGGCGTTTCGGGCAACGCGTCGGCCGAGGCCGCGACCGCGGCGACCGCGCGCTTGACGAGCACGTAAACCAGCCGCCGTCGGTACGCTTCGGTCGCACGTTTGTCGGTGGTGAACGGAGCGCGCTGGGCCGCTTCCTGCGCGGCGAGCTCCATCGCGAGCGGGGCCGGAAGCCCGGGCCCCAGCAACTTCTCCGCCGATGGGAGTCGGACCGAGCGGGGCGTCACGCCCCCGAGGGCGATCCGCCACGCTGAGGTGGTCGTTCCCCGCGCGACGGCGACCCCGACCTGCGAGATGTCGTTCGCGAGCCGGACCCGCTGCCAGAGGTATTCGGAAGGGAGCGGGGCCGGGATGGTGACGGACTCGATGAGCTCGCCCGCGGCCAACGCGGTGCGCCGCGACCCCACGATGAATTCATCGAGCCGGAGCTCGCGGCGGTCTCCACGACGGACGAGCGAGAGCCGGGCGTCCAGGACGAGGAGGAGGGGAATCAGGTCGGACGCCGGGGAGGCTCGTCCGAGATTCCCTCCGAGGGTCGCTCGGTGGCGAAGGGCGAGGCTCCCCACCGCGTGGATCGCCTTCGCGAGGCTGGGGAGTCGACGACGGAGCCCGGCGTCGGCCTCGAGGTCGGCGAGCGGCGCGAGCGAGCCGATCGTGAGGCGGGGGCCGTTCCAACGGATCTCGCGCCACGGCAGCCGGCGGAGCGAGACGACGGTGCGGGGCCGGACGAGGCCCTCCTCGAGGTCGAGGAGGAGGTCGGTGCCGCCCGCGAGGATCGCGGTCGCCTCCGGGTCCTGCGCCAAGAACTCGAAGGCCTCGTCGGGGGTCGCCGGCGTCGCGAGCGAGAAGCTCACGGGCGTCGCAACCGTCCGTGGCTCAAATCCTAGTCGCGGGCCGGTCCCGGACCACCGCGTTTTATTTCCCGGGTCCGTCTGGGGAGTCCGTTCGCGATGCCGTTCGAGCTCGCGGTGCGTTACAGTACACCGCTCACCCCGCTCCAGGACCTCGACGAGGTCCTCAAGGAGTTCCTCCGGCTGATCGGCTACCTCCCGACGACCGACGACCTGCGACAGGGGGAGGGCCCCGTCGAACGGAGCCTGGCCTACCGGATGGTGCGGGAGTGCCTGCTGCGGGACCCGGCGCGCCCGTGGTACATCGACGAGCTCGTCGCCGTGCTGAAAACCTCGAAGCCGACCGTCTACCGCCACATCAACAAACTCAAGTCCCTCGACCTGCTGGAGGAGGTCGGAAGCAGCGCGGATGGGAAGGGACGGAAGGGGTACCGCCTCCGGTACGGCAGCCTCGCCCGGGCGTGGGACTTCACGGAAGCGAACGCGCAGAACGCGCTCCGCCGGTACCGCGAGACCGTCGACCACCTGCAGGGACTGATCCACCAGGCGAACGAGATGGCGACATTGAAACCGATGACCACGTCGAAGGGGGCCGCCCGCGAGCGGGGAGCCATACGATGAACGCGCAATCGACCAGCGTGACGAAGAAACCGTCGATCGTGCTCACCGCGGGCTCGAAGGTGAAGGTCCGCTCCGCCGGCACGCGCGACGACGCGCTCGTCTCGACCGGCGTTTTCCGCGGCCTGGTCTCGGTGGGGGGCGACAACTCGCTCGCCGTCGAGCTCGACGGCACGGTCAAGGAAGAGAAAGGGAAGATCCGGCTCATCCCCTTGAACGCGCTCCTCGCGCTCGACGTCCTCGAAGCGGCGAAGCCCGAGGAAGAGAAGCGCGTCGACCCCGGGACCCCCGGGTACTTCCGCTAGGCTGCGGGGACGGGCTTGGTGGGAGTTTCGCCGCCGGGTGCCCCGGCGGATTCGAACCCACGTCTTTGGCTTCGAAGGCCAAAAGGATAGTCCAGACTACCCTACAAGCCCGCGCCGGAAGGAGCCCGCTCTCGGTATTTCCGCTTTAGGCCGGTGCGTCGTCGCGCGCCGGGTCCCGGCCCGCCGCGGGGGGGAAGCCGTCGAGCGTCGTCTGCGATGCCGTGCCCGGGAACAAGGTCGCGAGCGACGCTTCGAGGATGCCGATCCGCTGCCGCAGGTATGGTGGGACGCCGTCCATTGCCGCGAGCCGCTGGGAGAGCGCGATGTACTTGCGGACGTTCGCCTCGTGGACCGTGGGCAAAAGCTCGCCGTCGCACGCGGAGCCGCCGGCGACCGGCGCGGTGCAACGGCCCGCGAGCGGCGGCCGGCGGTACGACGTGTTGCACCGTTTGCAGCGGAACTTCTGCGTCGCGTAGCTCTTGAGATTGCCCATGACGTCGGGCAGGAAGTGGCTGTTGAGCACGAGGCGCACCGCGTCGGCCACGTCCACCGCACGGATCTGGGCGGCGAGCGTCATCGACTGCTCGACGATCCGATTCATCGAGCCGGCTTCCCGGTACGCCGAGAGCACCGGGCCTCCCGCGATGTCCTGCGTGTCGTGGGTGAACCCGAGATGCCGCATCGGTTCGTCACGGCCGAGGCGACGTCCCAAGGTCGCGATGAGCGACTCGACCTCCTTCGGGTGCCGTCCTTCGGCGGCGGCGCGGTAGAAGGCGAGCGGGTAGCGCACGGCGACGTCGACGTTGTGGGCCTCCTTGTCGACCTCGGCGAGATCGAGGCGGGTGGTGAGGACGAGCGGTTTATCCATGAGACCGCCCCGGCTCGACGGGAGGTACGCTCGGGAGAAATTGATCAGCGCATCCAAGATGAGCGTGACCGAGTCCTCGTCCCCGTCGCAGTTCCGGCGCTTCGCCGCGTGGAACGCGGGGTGGGCGAAGCAGGCCTCGGCCTCCGTGAACCCGATGATGCGCCCCGTGACCCCGCCCGACGTGTGCGGCGCGAGGGCCACGACGAGCGCTCCGATGAGCTCCCCCACCCTCGAGGCCCGATAGAACGGCTCCAGCCGATAGATCCGGACGAGCTCGTCGTCGACGAACTGGGCGACGCGGAGGAGGTACTCCCCGCACGCGCGGGCGACGATGAGATCCTGCGGGTACAGCTCGACCAGTTGCTCTCCTTCGTTCAGCGGGGCCCCGAGCCAGTCCGTGGTGTAGCCGAGCGCGCGCGCGCGCTCGATCGGCAGGCCGATCTCGCGCGGTCGGAAATGGGTCAACGGTAGATCGGTCAGGTCGAACCGCGTGGTACCATCCTGGTAGACCGAGACGCCGTGGACCGCCCGGAGCGCCCCTTTGTCGAGGAGCTCCGGAACCTTCCCCGGCGACGTGAGGCCCTTGACGCCTTTCACCTCCGGGGCCCGCCGGAGGTGCATCCGCTCGACGACCTGGGCCCAGAGCGGGGCGACGGGGAGCGATTCGGTGACGATGTCGCCCGTCGGCTCGGAATGCCCGCCGCAACTGCATTTCGGCCACACGGTGGATCCTTCGCAATCGGGGCATCGACGCACGCCCAGCTGCACGGCGACGCCGCCGCCGATCGTGCGTCGGGCCGCCTCCGGGACCGAGCGGTGGGAGCCGCCGGCTTCGCCGAGCGGGAACAGGACGTGCACGTTCGGGCTCATCGTCCGTTGGCGCGCCTTCTCGGGGCGGCCGACCCGGGCGCCGACACGGGAGGGGGCGCGGGCGCGGACCTCCACCCCCGCGAGGAGGCTGACGAGGGCGAGAACGTCGACGGTCCCTTCCGGCCACGGAACTCTCCGCACGGCGCGGCCGTCGGCTTCTTGCAGGCCGAGCCCAAGGAGGAGCGTGGCGGAAGCTTCCGGTTCGCCCCGTAGACACCCGTCCGGCATCCGTTGGTGCAACCACCCGAGCCGGACCAGGCACTCGTGGTCGACCGACGCGGGGGCGAGGAGGAGGCGCCCTTCGATCAATCGGCCGTGTCGCTCCACCCCGTCCGCCAGCGACCGGAGCTCCTCCGGGACGAGGTCGTGCCAGAACAGGAGGTGGGCCGGATGGAGCGGGATGTGGAGCCGTCGACCAATCGCGACCGCTTCGGCGACGGTCGGTACCCGGGAAGCCCGGTCCGTGTCGCCGCCCGCGGCGCGCAGCTCCTCTTCGTGCCACGCGGGCGAGTACGCCCCGGGGACGAGGTTCCGGTTGTTCTCGAGGAACTCGCCGAACGGGACCAAGAGGCTCCCGAGGTCGACGATCCGGGTGAGACGCGGAAGGATCGCTTCGGCGCTCGCGGCGTCGTTCACACCGAGCAACGTCCCGTCGTCGAGCTCGACGATCGGGCCCTCGATGGTGTCGCAGACCCCCATCGCGGTCGCCTTGCCCGGGTACTCGACCTTCACCTGCGTCCCGATGGCGATGAACTTCCGCAGGACGACCATCGTCGCCGGGTTCACCGCGCAGGCGGCGAGACCGGCCGTGCGCGCCCGGCCGTAGGTGAGGCGGAAGCCCCCCGGACGGTTCGGGTGGGCCAGGACCGGCCGCCCGCCGACGGCCTCGGCCAGGTACTTGGGATCGTGCGGAGAATCGTCGGTCGCCGTCGATCGTCCGAGCTCATCGAGGAACTCCCATCCCGAGAGTCCGAGCTTCTCCACGATCTTCCGAAGCTTGGGAGCCTTCTGGCAGAGCCCCTCCGCGATCACGAGGCACGCCCCGCCACGAATTCCGTTCGTGCTGACCCGGGGCAGGTCCCGGAACGCCGAGACCTCCTCGTCGCCCTCCGTCGACTCCCCGGAGATGGCGACCGGGACGTTCCGGGCGATCGTGGCGATCTCCGCGGCGGAGGGAACGTACTGGAGATGCTGGAGATGCTTGTAGAGCGGGATCTCTTCCTTGTACCGTTCGACCTCGGCCGACGTCGCGTGAAAAGCACCGAGCCCGGCGTCCCGCCGCACGACGTCGGCGAGGAGGACCGAGAGCGCCTGCGCTGTTCCCCCGGCCGCCCGGATCGGCCCGGCGTAGTACAATTCGAGGTACGGTTCCGCTCCCCCGTTCGCCCGGAGATGGACCTCCGCCAACCCCTCGAGGGGGGCGACGAGGATCCCCTCGGTCAAGATCGCGAGCCCGACCCTCAGCGCGGCGTCCAGACGCGACTCCAGGTCGCGCCCCCGCTTGGGGTCCTTCGCGATCCGGCGCGCCATCGCGACGGCGACCTCTTCCCGGGGCAGGGTCGCCGCGAGCTCGCGGATCTCGAGCGCGATCCCCTCCAGCGGAAGATGCCCCAGCAGCTTCTCGACGCGCATCGCCATGTCCTCGGCGAGCGGGATCTCGGGCTTGGTCGTCGGGTCGAACCCGGCGCGGCGAGCGGCCGACGCGACCGCGTAGGCTTCGTGAACGGCGACGTCGATCGAGCGGGAGTACGCGTCCAACGGGGCCCGGAACGGTTCCGGACGATAACACCTATCCGAACAATGGTCCCGATCGACGGCGTTGAACCCGGAGTGGGGACCGCCGGCGGTGGATCACGCGTGGAGCTGCTCGATCCGCGTCGACCACGCGGCCAGACTCGGGAAATCGGAGGGGATCTCCTCCCCGACCAGTCGGAGCGGAGCCAGGGCCCCGAACACCCCGAAGTCGGCGAGGCTGGGCTCGTCGAGCAGCCACGCGCGACCCCGCAAGCCTTCCTCCAGGAGCCCCAAGTACTGCAGCAGCTCGGAACGGAACTCACCGCGCCGGCCCTCGAGAACGTGCAACGGTCCTCGGGACCGCGTCTGCAGCTCTTCGAAGACCCACCGCTCGTGATCGTCCGTAAAGGCCGCTCCGATCCGGGGGAGAACGTACCTCCACACCCTCTCTTCGAGCACTTGGTGGCCCCAGTTCTCCATCATCTTCGCAAGGCCTCCCTTCCCCGCGGGGTACAACGTCGGAAGGGGTGAGCGTTCCTCGAGGAAGTCGGGAATCCCTTGCCACGCTACGGTCCGATCGCCCCACGTGATTGCCGGCAGGTAGTCCTGCCCGGTAGCGCGGAGAAGCTCCCGGCGGTCATGGTAGGGAATCGGAACGATCTCCGGGACGACCCGCTTGAACGCCAACATCCGTTCGACCGAGACGCAGTAGTGGCTCCAGGGAGCGTAGTAGAGCCGAAGATTCTCGCTCATCGGACCGAAGAGTCCACGACCATGACGGGCTAATACGAACCCGGTACCGGCCGGGACGAATCGTACGGCATCCTTGACGGAGCGCTGACCCCTTCGGCGCCGAGGCCGATTTGAATGGCCCCCCCAAAGGGGGGCAGCCTTCAAGCGCCAACCGTTCTACGGCCCGCCAGTCCCCCCCGGGGACGGAAGGATAACCGGAGATGGCCGCCACCGAAGACCTGTTCACGCCCATCCATAAGGCGCTCCGATCGATGATCTACAGCCTCGGCGGCCGGCTCCAGTCGGTCGACTTTGCCGATGCAGCGGCGTCCACGAAAGTTCTGGAGGACCTCAAGCACGAGTTCACGAACGCCGTCTCGTCCGGGTGCGTGCTCTGCCTCCTCCACCACCATGCCTCGGGGGAGGAGGATCACGTCTTCCCGGCGGTCAAAGGCGTCAACGAGGGTATGGTTCGGGAGCTCCTCGACGAGCACCACGCGATCACCCGCCGCCTCGTGGAGATCACCAAGATGGCCGACGAGCTCGCCGGCGTTCGCTCGGCCCCGCAGCGCGTCGACGCGGGGATCCGGCTCAACCAGGTGACGAACGAATTCTTCGCGTACTACCTCACGCACATGAACAAAGAGGAGGTGACCATCGTCCCGTTCATGAAAGAACACTTCACCGACGATCAGATGCGGGCGATGCGCGCCGCCGTGATGCAATCGATGCCGAAGGAACAGTTCACTGCCTACCTGCGGTGGATGCTGCCGTCGCTGTCGCTGAGCGAACTCGTCGGGATGCTCGGTGGATTGAAGCAGGGTGCCCCTCCCCCGGTCTTTCAGCTGGTGGCCGGCCTCGGGGCGGATCACGTCGACCCCGTCCGTTGGGCCGTCGTGCGGGAACGCGTCGGTTTCTAGGATCCGAAACGCGACCGCCGTCGAGGGAACCCGATTCGTCCGGCGGGGGGGGACCTCCTGGGCGACGGAACACCTTTTAGACCGAAGGCCGCTGGGGCGTTCGATTTCCTTCGCGAACGACGGGGGAAGTTAGCAGGTAACGAAGATGGCTTCGAGCGTACGCATGGTCACCCTGATTCCGGTCAAGAACATGAACCGCGCCGTCAAGTTCTACACGAAGACGCTCGGCGGCAAGAAGTTGGAACGCGCCCGGGGCGCGATGAAGAACTTCTGGGCCGGCCTGAAGCTCGGCGACCACGATGTCTGGTTGATCACTCCCGAGAAATGGGAGAAGCGGAACCTCGCGTACACCACCTTCCTCGTAAAGAGCATCAAGCCGTTCGTCCACGGGTTGATGAAGAAAGGCGTCAAGTTTCAGAGGGCGGAGAAGATGGGCCCGAAGACCAAGATCGACGGGCCGATCGCGCACGACGAGTTCGGCGCCTCGGCGTTCTTCAAGGACTCCGAAGGGAACGTCCTGATGGTTTGGCAGAACATGATTCCGATGTGATTCGGTAGACCAAGGAAAATCCGACCTGGTCTTCCCAGGAGCGGTCCGGGCCGGCGTGCGCCGGAGGACGACTGCAGTCGGGCGGGATTCGCGAACGCGATAGGATTCGCACTCCCGGCGCAATTCCCGTCCCACCGGTTCTGCCCCGATATGCGTGATCGAGCGGGAGATCGGACGTCCGTGCCACTTCGGGAATGGGCCCTTCCCCACCTTCGGTCCTCGCGCGACTCGATGGACCCGGCGCCCATGGGTTCCGAATCTGTTACCAACTAGGGGCGGTGCCCCACCCGCGAGGCTGCGAGATGTCGTCCCCTACCGTTTGTCCGAATTGTCGAATCTCGAATCCTCCCGGCGGCTCGTTCTGCAGTAACTGCGGCGGCTCGCTCGCCGCTGCGAGAGCGGCCCCCTTCGTCGTTCCCCCCGGGTCCGGCGTGACGATACGGGGCCCGGTCGGCGGACCGCTGACGTTCAAGGCCCGCGGGGAGTCCACCGGGGGCACGTTCACATTCTTCGAGAACCTCGTCGCACCCAAGGAGGGTCCGCCGCTCCACGTCCACGGCCGGGAGAACGAGATGTGGTACATCCTCGAGGGTCGCTTTCGATTCCGAGCGGATACCGAGATCTTCCTCGCCCCCGCCGGCTCCTTCGTGTTCATCCCCCGCGGCACGCGCCACTGCTTCCAGAACCTGGGGGAGAGCACCTCCCGAATCCTGGTTATGTTCACGCCGGCGGGCATGGAGCGATTCTTCGAACAATTCGCCGAGCTCCCACCGGGTCGTGTGAATCCCGAGGCCTACCGAGCGATCGCCCATGACTGCGCGATGCAGGTCGTCGGCCAACCTCTCGCCGAATCCGATCCCGCCTAGACCGCGTGCGCGGCCCGCGGCCCCGCAACGCAACGTGCCTCCGGCGCGAACCGTGCTCACGCGAAGGGGGCGGCCGGCACCGACCGACTGACGAGGTTGGTCTTCAGCCCACGGCTTTCTTCAGGAGCGCGGCAATCCTTGTCTCTTCCGTGGACGTCAGCTCCGTGAGCGCGAACGCGGTCGGCCACATCTGGCCTTCGTCGAGGTGCGCTTCGTCGCTGAAGCCCAGCGTCCCGTACCGTACTTTGAACTTCGAGGCGGGCTGGAAAAAGCAGACGACCTGGTCGTCCTTGGCATAGGCCGGCATCCCGTACCACGTCTTCGGTGAGAGGGTAGGCGCGTTGGCTTTGATGAGGGCATGCAGCCGTTCGGCCATGATGCGATCCGGTGCGGGCATCTCGGCGATTTTCGCGAGCACGTCGCGTTCCCCGTCCACCTTGCCGCCGCTCCGGTGCGCCCTCAGCTCTTTGACGCGCTCCCTCGCTGCGGCTCGCTCCTCTTCCGTGAATCCGTTGACCGACCTGGGTGCTCCCTTCGTTGCGGTTTTCCTCTCCGGCATGGGGCGCGTAACTTTGGCGAGTCGCTTAAAGGCCCCTCTCCCGACGGTCCCCCCGCCCTCGGCGCGGCTCGATCCTTTTCCGCGAGCACCCTCCCGTCCAGTGGAAACGATCGATCGCCGGAAGGAGCTGGGCGCCCCTCCCCCCAGGAGGAAACGGTTCGCTCGCCCGGTCCAACGACCGCGCGCCCGCGCGGGCCTCTTCACCATGAAGGTGACCCGCGTTCGCCGCGGCGACTTCTTCCCTTCCAAGAACGAGACTCGCTTGGCTCCGGTCGATTTCGGCGCGCTGAACTTCACCCGGACTCGCCGCGGCATCTTCTTCCCTTCCAGGAAGGAGACCGTGGCCCTGCGTTTCGCCGCCATCGAGGTTCGCGACTCGGCGGTGGGGGTCAAGCAGTTGCCGAAGCGGAATCAAGGACGTGGACTCGGACCGGGAGCCACGAACATTCTCCCACCGCCAAGCCAGGAGAGACTCGCACAGGACGGTACTATCTTGGTCCGGGCGAATGCGTTCGGTTCAAGGCGCGTCCCACGGGTCGTCCGTTCCGAACGTCACCGTCCAAGTTCAACGGCCGTTACCGGGTCGCCGCCCAGCGATATCGACGAAACCAAGCTGGATTGCGACGGGATCGGGCGGAATGGCGGGCGACGCCCGGGACCCAGTCTCGTCGCAGGCCTCCCGGAGGCTCGGCGGGGCGCCGCCGGGCTACCCTTTCTTCCACGCGGAAGTAGCCGCGCCAAAGAGCGGTGGGTACCCGGGATCAGCGCCCCGGTCGTCTTCCCCTACCGCCTAAGGAAAGGGCCTCGCAATGTTGGGTGCAGCCGTTGCGTGCTGCAGGGTAAGATCGCGGACAGGGATCTTGGCCACCGTGTTGCCGGACAGGGTCACCGCGCCGATCTGCGCCAGCGCACGGCCGTGCAGCGTCGCGCCCGTCGCCATCGAGATCGATTTGTGGGCAAGGATGTCTCCGCTTACGACAGCGGTGGTTCCAAGGACCGCGGAGCTGCCGACCACCCAGTAAACGTGGATAGCTAGCGCGGCACCTGCGAGGATGACCTGCCGTCCGGAGGTGACGGTCAGCTTGGTCGCGATCTGGAAGATGAATACCGCCCCGGAGTGTCCATGGGCGGTGAGCGTCAGATCCCCGGAGGAGATCGCGAGTGAGGAGGTCGATTTGTAGACCCCGGGGCCGAGAGTCTTGCCTCCGATGTTCCCGGCCACGGTGGTGTAGCAGCTCGCGCCTCGCGCCAGAGCGGTGTTGCGCGCGCTGAGCAAGTCCTTCTGGGCCTTGGCCGCTGCCTTGTCGGCCTTGTGGATGGACCCCGTGACGGTTCCCGGCGGGAAGCCGGTCACCGCGGATCCAGGGGAAACCCCCAGACTACCTTTCACGGTGGTGGCGCCGGTATTGGTCACGGTCGTTCCAGCGAGGATGCGAAAGTTCGCGGCGGATCCCAGGGGGACCGCGCCTTGTCCGCAGAGGGCCGCGGAGGGACCCGGCGAAGATCCTGCGGCCGTCGCGTGGTTCGTTCGGCTCGCGGCGCTCGTCGTGCCCTGCGTCGCCCCGATGGCGACGGAGAACATGAGGACGGCGATTGCGGCCACGGCTGCGATCGGTCCGATCAGGTTTCGTTTCATGGTTGTACCGGTGACTCGTGAGGCTCAAGGGCGATGGGGGGGAGCAAAAGCGCGACGCCCAGGGTTCGCAGGAGAATCGCCTGCCGAACGCTTGGGACGATTCCCCGTACCCCGGGTCGGCGGGCCGTTGATGGATGAGCACCTTCCTGGAGCATCCCGACTCCCGGCCCCCCGAGCGCGGGTTGGTCCGGGCTGAGGGACGTCAAACTGCCGGTGGGGGGAGGCGCAACGTTCAACGAGCCGCCGCTCAGGTCCACCGGTATATGGCCCGCTCCTCAATTCGAATCAAGACGCGACAATCCGGGGCGCCCGTCGAGGCGCGCGCGGTGCCCCACCGACGGTCGAAGCGTGCGACCGAATCGGTGGACCTACGCGGGCGACGACGCGCGGCCCAACGTTTCGGGTCTTGGCGCTACCTCCCTGCTACGATGGCCCCTATCTCATCGGTTCTGGTCCCAGGAGGACGGCTCGAGGGAAGGCCTCCGGTCGCTGTCCCCCCTTCCCCACCGGACGAGCCCGTTCCTCCGGCTGCGTCGGAACGCTGTTCGGCCGCGCCCACCGAGTGGGCGGGCCTCGGCGGTCGGATCGTCCAACCTGAGAGGGAGGAGTATCGCCCTCTACCCCAGAGGCCACCCGGCGGCCCAATGCCGGGGGGCGCTGGCCGGCCGCCGGGCGTTCAGTCGGCCTACGTCGCTCGGTTACGTCGCCGCATCATGACGGCACCGGCACCCACCGCCGCAATCCCGCCGACGATCGCGATCGCGATGAGGGCCCAACCCCACGAGGAGATCCCCAGCGGGGACGAGCTCCCGGGAGACGGGTTCCCCCCGGAACTGTCCATCGTCGTGAACGTGATCGCCTGGTTCACGGTGATCCCGTTGACCGTTAGGCTACCGGACGAAGGGCTCACGGTGTACCCATCCGAGCTGCCGACGGTGTACGACGTAGTTCCGTTGATCTCCGTGAACCCGAGCGTCAACGCCGTGGAAGTCTTCTGAACTCCGTGGAGCGTCACCGACCAGCTGGTCCCCGAGACCAACCCGAATTCGGTGAACGCGACGGTGAACGTGCCCGCCGCGTTCGGCGTGTAGGTGATCGTCTGGGCCGCGGCTGCCCCGCTCACCGGGATGGTGCCGGTCAGAGGGGATGTCGTGAACCCGGGAGTAACTTCCATCGCAAAGTGGTACGATCCGTCCACGACGGTGAACACCAGGGTCTTCGTCGTGGAGCTCTGCTGGACGCCGTCGAAGGTCGCTGCCCAGCCCGTTCCCAGGGTCAAGCCGGACTCGGTGAAGGTCACGTCGTGGGTCGTCGCGGTCGAGACGGTGGGCACGATGATCGCGCTGGCCGAGAGAGTGACGTCGCCCGTCCGGGCGAGCGCGCGGCCGTTGAGGTGGGATCCCGCCAGCATCGTGATGGAGGCGTAGGACATGAGCGTCCCCTGCACCATCGAGGTCGTTCCAATCGTGACCGAGCTCCCGACCTCCCAGTAGACGTTGCCGGCCTGGGCGCCGTTGCTCAATACGACCGCCCGGCCTGAGGTCGTGGTGAGGGCCGACGCGACCTGGAAGACGAACACCCCGTTGGGGTTGCCGCCGCCGCTCAGCGTCAGGTCGCCGGACGAAACCGCCAGGGACGACGTCGATTTGTAGAGTCCAGGGGTCAGCGTCTGTCCGCCGATGTTACCGGCCACTGAGACTGCGCAGTTGGAGCGCGCCGCCGCCGTGTTGAAAGCGGTGGTCAGGTCCGACTCCGCCGTCGCCGATGCCGCGTTGGCCACGTTCTT
This sequence comes from Thermoplasmata archaeon, assembly GCA_022749895.1. GTDB lineage: Archaea > Thermoplasmatota > Thermoplasmata > Lutacidiplasmatales > UBA184 > Lutacidiplasma. Next base: position 24,342 of record JAKIWS010000006.1, on the reverse strand, counting down.
CGTGCCCGAGTACGTGCCCGGCGGAAACCCCGTCACTGCGGATCCCGGGCTAACGCCGATGTCCCCGGTGAGCGCCGTCGCGCCCGTGCTGGTCACGGTGGTTCCGGAGAGGGCGGCGTAAGTCGAGGCCGAACCGAGCGGAACCACGGCCTGGCCGCAGGTCGCTGCGGGAGCCTGGGATGCCCGCTGGTTGCTGGCCGTGACGTGGGTTCCGGCGCGAACCGAAGTTCCTGGGGCCACCGACGCCATCACGGCGAAGGCTCCGACGAGCATGCCGATCGTAATCAATACGGCGAATAGAGCACTCTTGGCTGGACGAGGTTCCGTTGACATTTTTCTCGATTCCTTGGGCGCTGGGCCCGAGTCGGCGAACCGGGGGGAGCGGGTAGTTCCTCCCTTGAATCGAATCAAGGGCTTCGCGAGTCCTCCGGTGACGCTCGAAAGGGACGCGCGTCGTCGTGGAGAACCGACGTTCGCCCAGGAGCTTCCCTGCCGCCCCCTCCGAGGAGACGAGTTTCTCGGCCGATAGGATTCGTAGCGCCTGCTCAGCCGCTCCGGCCGCACCCTTCGCCGCCGACCCTCGCCCGCTCGGCCGGCCGGTCCCCCGGACCACTTGCTCAGCGGGCGTCGGCCCGTCGTGGATATCTGCCTTGCTCGAGATGAGATCAGTCGAAATCCGAGACGATCGACCTCGGAGTGGGACCTAGAGCCCTCCGGAGAGTCCTGAGGTTGCCTCGGCGGAGCTGCGCCCCGGACAAGAAAGCTACGACCGTTTCCCAGCCCGGGGGACCGAGCGGCGCGGTCGAATGGCAGGTTCAGGCCGCCGGGGCCTTCGGCACTTTCGACGGGAATACTCGGTTGCCGCTCCCCTTTCCCGAATCGAGATCGTTGATCGAGCTCAGGATCTTGATCACCCCGCGTCCCCTCGGGGTCAAGCGGTAGCGCTCCCCGGCCAGATGGGTGACCAGGCCACTCTCTGTCAGCTTGCGGAGATGGAACGCAATCTTCGATGTGTCGTCGATCCGGGCGGCGGACATCGCCTGCATGAACGTGCAGGAGCCCTCCGCCAAGCGGTTGAGGACAAGCCGGCGGATCGGATTTGATAGGGATTCTAGCGTCGTGTGCGCATCGGCCGACACGATCGAGGCCCGGACCGCGAGCGCTCCGGTCGCGGTAATCTTGTTCGGATCGTACCCCACGGCGAGGGGCCCTTTTCCGACCAACACCGCGCGAATCGCCTCGAGGAGCTCGGCGATCTCCTCTTCCCTATGACGAGCAAGGAGCTGCTCGATCGCCGCCAGGACGACCGCCGCCCGATCTTTCGGCGTCACGAAGTCCTCAACCGCCGCGCGGATCAGGAACGGATTCTCAGGGTCCAACGGGAGTTGGCTGACCTTCTCTATGGCCCGGAACACGGGCGTCGGCGAGATGAGGAGCACCTCGTACCCTCCCTCGGCGGCGAGAGCTCGAGCGTACTGCACTGGGTCGAGGGGCTTCGCCCCGGCACGGGTCAGCGCGAGCTGCTGGTGGATGAGCTCGAGGACTCGCTCGACCTGCTCAGGCCGGACCGGCTTGCGGAGGTAGTCAAAGGCCCCCAGCTGGAGCGCCCGCACGGCGGTCTCCACGGTGGCGGTCGTGGTGAGCATGACCACCAAAAGCCGGGGCCATCGCTCTCGGGTGGCCGTCAGGAGCTTGAGGCCGCCTTGGCGGCCGGTCTTGAGGTCCGCGAACATGACGTCGAACTCCTCGCTCTCCAAGGCACGGACGGCGAGGGCGGCCGAGGCGACGCCCTGGGCGACGTGGCCGTGAGCGTCGAGCAGGCTTACGAGCTCCTCCCGGAACTCCGGATCGTCGTCCGCGACCAAGACCCGCATAGAATTCGATCTCGGGCCCTCCCGCCTAGGTCGGCCAGCCGCGACCTCCCCCGGCATTCGCCATTCCTTTTAGTTCTTTATCCGGACCGTTGTCGACCGGAGTTCCCGGGCCGGGCTAGGTGGGTCTGCCTTCGGTGCAGGTGGTCCATCCCCGCCTTTAACCGAATTGAGGGAACGATTATCCCGATCGCCGCGAGCGGCCCTGCCATGGCAATACATACCATCTCGTTGACCGGGGCCGTACTGATCCTCCTTGTCGCGATCGTGCTCCTGTTCTTCATCGGGCCTCTCGTGCTCCTGCTCCTGATCCTCGTGGGAATCCTGGTGTGGTATGCGATTGGTCCTGGGGCGCGTCGTTCCCTCGTCACGAGCTGAGCGATCCGTCGCTCAACCTCGGACCGCACCCCGGGAAGCGTACTCCCAAGCCCGCTCCGCCGGGGCGAGCACCGGCACCACGGCCCGCGCGTGCGAGGCGTGGGCGGGCACCTCGCGTCTCGTCCCCCCCCAACGGCTCCTCGACGGGGCGTTGAACGGTGTTCCCTTCGGCCAGTGGCGTAGGCGGTCGGAGTCACGATGCTAGAGCCTGCCGAGGGAGTCGAACCCCCCGGGATCGAGGTGCCTCCGAGACCTGTCGAACGTGTCCCCGCCGACCCGAAAGGACTCCGTTGGATCACGACCGGGGCCGGGCTCGCCCTGCTCGCCGGAGTGACGGGCCTGGCGGCCCCCGTGGCCTTGCTCCTGCTCGGAACCTACAGTCCCGCCAATCTCCTCCGATTCGGGCCGACGCTCGTACGGGCGACGGCCACGCTCGGGATAATCGGGGCCATCCTGTTCGCCGTCTCCTTGCTCGCCTTCCGTACCGGTTTCGCCTCCTTCCGAACGCTCGAGCCGCGGTACTGGTCCGCGGCCATCCTCTGCCTCATCGGGACCGTCGGGTACGCGCTGCTCGTCGTCCCGACCGCGGTCGCCCTCACGTCCTCGGACGCTCTCCTCGAGTGCATCCGAGGAGCGCCGACGCATACCCTGTCCTGCCTCCGTACCGTCGCTCCGCTCGCGGGCTACACCGCCATCTTCGCTTTTTGGCTCGTTTGGCTGGGCCAGCTGGGCATCGTGGTCGGACTCGTGCTGACCGGTCGACGGTTCCGGGAGCCGTGGCTGTACGCCGGCACGGTGTTCTATGGGCTCCTGTTGCTGGTCTTCATCGCCCCCTTCATGGGTCTCGTGTTCTCCGATAGCGCCCTCGCCTACGCCATCTTCGCGGCCGCCGCGCTTGGGCTGGTCGCCCCCGCGTTCGTGGCCCACGGGGGGGGCCAAGCCCGGGGGGCGCATCCATCGCCATCGCTACCGCCGGAGTTGGCCGACCCGCGTTCGAATGCTTCGAGCCTTTCCCCATGAGTGCTCCCCTCACGGGGAGGGAGGGGCCGCGGCCTTGACGTCGGTCCGATCCGTTCAGAAGCTTCGACCCTGGAGCGCATTCCGGGTCGCGCCCGAACCGTACACCCGAAGCTTAAGCTCCCTCCGATCCGGACATTCGAAGGAGGATCCCGAAAGATGTCGGAACTCGGGATCCCGCGTGCACGGCGCTCGGCGGCGCGCCCATGGGGCGCCGCCGGTCGACGAGGAGATAGGATGAGGACCCGCGGGGGAGTCCCCCCTGCCCAGATAGTTCCCGGGTCGCCCGACGGGACTCCCTCACCCCCCGGGGCGGTGGGGGAACCGGCCTCGCCGGGGGCTCCTGGTCCCACCACGGTCACGTACCTGGGCCACGCAAGCCTCCTCGTCGAAGCGAGCGGGGAGACGCTGCTCACCGACCCGGTGTTCTCCGGGCGGATCGCCCGGATCTTCACGAAGCGGACCCGTCCTTCCGGCTTCCGTCCGGAGGAGCTTCGGGGCCTTCGTGGGGTGGTGCTCTCCCACGCCCACCACGACCACCTCGACTACGCCTCGCTCCGGCGCATCGGCCGGACCCATCCGCTCGTCGTGCCCTGGGGGGTCGCGACCGCGTTGCGCTGGCGAGGTTTCACCGACGTTCGCGTGCTCCGTCCGTGGGAGGGGCTCTCGCTCGGTCGGTGGCGGGTCGTGGCGGTACCGTCCCGCCATTTCGGCGGCCGCCTTCCATTCGTCTTCACCTCCGGCTACCAAGGGTACGTCTTGGACGGCCCGAGCTGCATCTATTTCGCGGCCGACACGGGGTTCGACGAAGCGATGTTCCGCGAGATCGGCCGGCGCTTTGCGCTCGACCTCGCGGTCCTTCCCATCGCGGGGGCCGTCTTCCCCTGGTTCCGGCGCAATCACATGAACGCGGAGGAGGCCCTTCGGGCGTTCCGACTGTTGGGGGCCGCCCAGATGCTGCCGATCCACTTCGACACCTTCCCGGCTTCGTTCGAGCCCGCGGGCCGCGCCCGACGGACGCTGGTCGACGCGGCGGCCCGTCTCGCCAGCCCCGCCACCGTCACGCTCCTCGAGGAGGGCCAGAGCCTCCGCCTCGGGGCCGCGGTCGATCGCGCGCCGTTCACCCCCGACCGAGCTCCGACCGTGGCGCCGGTCCCGGGCGGCGGGCACGTCGGCGATTGGAAGGTCGCGTGATCGAGCTCCTCCTCTGGTTCGCTTGGTCGGTCGTGCTCATCGACATCGCGACGATCCTCGCGTTGATCTTTTTCGAGAACCGGGAACCCCAGAGCGTCCTCGCCTGGTTGCTGCTGGTCCTAATCTTCCCGGTGGGAGGATTCGTCATCTACCTGCTGTTCGGATTCAAGTACTTCAAGACCCGAGAGTTCCGGCTGAAGACCACCCGTGACCAGGCCGTCCTGGACCGCGTGCGGAAGGGTCAGGAGGTCGGAGTTCCGGACGAGACCGAGATGACCCTCGGGACCCTCGCCGCGGACACCGACCTCGCCCGCATGCTGTGGGCGAACAGCGCGGCGTTCCTCTCCGCCGGCAACCAAGTCGACGTCTTCACGAGCGGCGCCGCCAAGTTCGACGCGCTGTTCGAAGCGATCGACGGCGCGAAGAAGCACATCCACCTCGAATACTACATCCTCCGGAACGACGCGCTCGGCGAGCGGCTGGTCCAGGCTCTCGAGCGGAAGGCCCGGGAAGGGGTCGAGGTTCGCCTGCTCTACGACGACCTCGGGAACAACATCCCCCGCCTCCGTTACCGCCACCTCACCGCCCTCGGCGCCCGCGTCTCCGGGTTCTATCGGGCCTTGGTTCCGTCCATCGGCCTCCGCGTGAACTATCGCAATCACCGGAAGATCGCCGTGATCGACGGGACGGTCGGCTTCGTGGGGGGCTTCAATATCGGCAACGAGTACCTCGGCCTGGGTCCCCTCGGAGCCTGGCGCGATACGGCCGTCCGGATCCGGGGCGCGGCGGTCCGCTCCTTGCAGCTCCGGTTCGTGCTCGACTGGAACTACGCGACCGGCGAGGGATTGGGATTGGGCCCGGCGTACTTCTGGCCGTCGACGCCCGTCGGCACCGCGTCGATCCAGGTCGTGAGCGGGGGCCCGGACACGACAAACAACCCGCCCCGCGAGCAGTACGTGAAGATGGTCAATTCCGCGAAGCGGACCTTCTACCTGCAGACGCCCTACTTCATTCCGGACCCGAGCGTCCTCACCGCCCTGCGTCTCGCCGCGCTCTCGGGCGTCGACGTCCGGATCATGATCCCCACCAGAGGGGACCACCCGTTCGTCCATTGGGCCTCGCTGTCCTACGTCGGCGAGCTGCTCAGCGCCGGCGTGCGAGGGTTCAGCTACGACGCGGGATTCCTCCACGCCAAGACGGCCACCGTGGACGACTTCGCGACCTCGATCGGGTCGGCGAACTGGGACCTGCGGAGCTTCAAGTGGAATTTCGAGACGAACGCCGTGATCTATGACGCCAAGTTGAGCGAGGCGTATCGGCGCATCTTCGAGGACGACATGACCCGCTGCACCGAAATTACGATGGAATCGTACGCGCATCGCTCCCGTCTGACCCAGTTCCGGGAATCGATCTCGCGACTTTTCTCGGCCGCCATCTGACCCCGTCGGCGCGGCCGCGATCGGGCGGGATCCGGCCGTGAAAAATGCCGCCGCGACCCGACGCGAATCGACCGCGTAGACTCAGGTTGGAGACTCGGCCGCGGGTCGTTACTCACTGGGAGAAAGCGAGGCGGATGCGGTTCAGTCTGGTCCAGAGACAGGTCGATGGTTCCGGTTCAAGGTCCCGTCCAACAACACGTATAAGTACTGAGTTTCAAAGTCTGTGAGCAGAGCGTATGACGCTCGTCTGACAAACGGGTGAGGAAGGAAACGATGAAATCAATCATCCAGGAAGCGATCGCCAAGCACCAGGAAAGCCAAGCCCTGGTCGACGAGAAAAAGCCGGTCGTCCCGGCGTACGCGAACGCCGACGACGCGGAGTTGGCGAAGCTTGCGGAGACCCTGAAAGTCAACATCCGGATCGTCGGATGCGGGGGCGGCGGCTCCAATACGATCAACCGCTGCGTCGAGGAAGGGATCCAGGGCGCCGAGATGTGCGCCATCAACACCGACGCGAAGCACCTCCTGACCATCCATGCGCCGCGCAAGATCCTGATCGGTCGACGCGCGACGAAGGGGCTCGGCGCGGGCGCCCGCCCGGAGATCGGTGAAGAGGCGGCCCGCGAGAACGAGGAAGAGCTGCGCGCCTTCCTGCAGGGCGGTCACATCGTCTTCATCACCGCGGGGATGGGCGGCGGCACCGGTACCGGTTCCGCCCACCTTGTCGCCCGACTCGCGAAAGAGGCCGGCGCACTCACGATGGGCGTCGTCACGTTGCCGTTCTCCGCCGAAGGGGCGGTCCGTATGGAGCAGGCCCGCGACGGACTCGAGCGGCTCCGGCGCGTCTGCGACACCACGATCGTCATCCAAAACGACAAGCTCTTGGAGCTCGTCCCGAGGATGCCGCTCGATGCGGCGTTCAAGCTCGCCGACGCCGTGCTCATGACCGGGATCAAGGGGATCACGGAGATCGTGACGCGGCCGGGGCTCGTCAACCTGGACTACGCCGACATCATGACCGTCATGAAGGACGGCGGGGTCGCGCTGATCGGGCTCGGCGAGAGCGAGAGTGCCACCGACCGGGTCACGGAGGCCGTGACCGAGGCGCTCACCTCCCCGCTGCTCGGGAACGTGGAGCTCAAGGACGCTACCGGCGCGCTCGTCCGCGTGATCGGGGGCCCTACCATGACCGTCAGCGAGGCCGAGAAGGCCGCGGCGCTCGTCGGCGGCAAGATCTCGAAGCGGGCCCGGATCATCTGGGGCTGCTCCGTCGAGAACACCCCGGAGCTCGAGAACACCATCAAGGTGCTGTTGATCATCACCGGGGTCCGTGCCGTGAGCCTTCTCGGACAGAAGGGAGGCTACGCCGCCGGTGAGTCCGAGGAAGTCATCGACCTCGTCCGGTAACCTGACCCACCGCTCCCGCTACCTCGGCATCGAGGTGGCGGGGGCACCTTTCGTCTCGCCCCGCTGGCTCGAGCGGGCGCTCGGAGAGCGGCTCGCCGCCGCGACCTCGTCGCCCGGTCGAGTACGTCTCATCCGGCTCGAAGGTCGCCGAGCGCTCGTGGAGGTCAACCATCGCGTCGCCCGCCTCGCTCGGAGTGCCTGGAACGCCCCGATGCCGGGACCGACCGGAACCCCGGTCACCATTTCGACCGCCAAGACCTGGGGGACGCTGCTCAAGGGAAAGGCGTGGATCCGCGGGCGAACGACCTCAGGGACCGGGGACGGCCCGGCGATCGATTCGACCTAGGTCGTCGCGTGCCCGAGGCGCCGGAGCACGCGGGCAACGCAGTGGATCTCGGCGAGCCGGGTGGGGGTCGCCCCCGCCGTTCCGACCGGCGCTTCGCCCTGCTCGCAGGTCACCGTCCCGCTCTGCCAGTCGGTACGTTCGGGAACATCGACCCGGAAGACATGCTCGTAAGCGAACCGGTCCTTCCGCTCGCCACCGGCGAACGTGGCGACGAGCTTGATCGACTGCTGGCGGATCGCCTGAACGTACGACTGGGTCGACGCGACCTCCTCGGGGTAGATCGGCGCCAGGCGGTCGGAGTTCGTGACGAACAGGACGGCTTCGCCCCCACCCGGGGTCATCTCGGCGGTGAGCTGCTGTACCGCCTGGGGGAGGCTGAGGAACTTGACGAGCTTCGTCACCTCCTCGGTGGGTTCGTCCGAACGGATCAGGCTCCAGGCCGCCAGATTGGCGGCCGCCGTCTCGGGCGCGAGCTCTTCCGGCGTCTTCGTTTGGTAGTGCCGGGTCACCGGGACCAGCGGGTCGAGCATCGACGCGTACGCGTCGGCCGCGCCGTTCGGGTCCCGGATCTCGAGCCACATGAGCGGCCGGTCGAAATCGTTCGCTACAGCGTACGCCACCACCGCGACGGCCGTTCGGTTCGCCCCCCAGACGAACACCGGGTCCATCGACTCGAGGACCGGCTGCGCGAAATCCACCATGGTCGCCCGGGATACACCCACGCGACCGCGGACCGCCACTATAAGACCGCCGTCACGGGGGTCGGGAGGTACTCCCCGCCGCGGCCACCGGGGGGCGGGAGTCCGCCGGTGGTCGAGTCTCGGTAGCGCGCAGACGACGGTATAAATACCCCGGGGCAGCGTTGTACTACGCCCGGAAGGGTGGGCGTTCGTGCTCCGGCCCCGTACTATTCGTCAGCGTCGCAACCGCGCCCGCCGCGGCCAGGTGAGCGCCATCGCGACCGTGCTCGGACTCCTGCTCGTCGTGACGTTCGTGACCCAGTTCGTCCTCACGCCGCTTCCCGGGGTGATGAGCGACCTCGAGCTTCGCCACGTCCTGCTGGTGGAGAATCAGGTCGGACGGCTCCAATCCACGATCCAAGCGGAGGCGGAGAACCCGAATCTTCACCTCACCCTCGCTTCCCCCGTCACGTTGGGTTCCCAGGCGAGTCCCCCGTTCGGCATCGGCGCGACCTCGACGTTGTCGCTCACCGGCGGGTCGGCGAGGGCGCAGAGCAAGTACGCCGTCGGGGAAATCGTCCCGGTGAACCCCAACTGGAACACGGGGAGTGCCTGCCTCAGCGGGGGGGCCGGCACCTGTTCGACCGCGAGCAAGGTCGACTGGTGGAACGAGAGCGGGGTCAACGCGAGTACGTTCACCGTGACCATCTCCGGAGGCTCGAACGCCCTCAACTACAACCTGACCGGCAACAACGACACGATCAACGTCGTTTGGACCGGCGGTAACGCGAAATTCCTCCGGCTCGTCGTCAACGGGTCGAACAACACCGTGACGTACAACAAGAACGGCGCGGACTCGACCACCGCCCCGACGACCGCGTTCTGGTTCTACGGTCAGGGCAACACGTTCAATTTCAATCCCTCCGGCTCGAGCTCGTCGGCCAGTGGGTCGAAGCTCTCGGTCCTGTTTTCCGGTGAATACGGGCAGACCTGCCCCGCGGGGAACCTCTCCGGGACGGATACGATCGGGACCTTGTCGTCCGGGGGCACGAATCTGAACATGACCGTCACCTGGTGGAACTTGGTGGGGTGGACCACCCCCAACCACAAGCAGACCTACCCCGGCGGCGGGGGCAAGAACGAGTCGATCACCTGGTCGAACAAGAGCGGCTTCGTCCAGTGCGGCTTCACGAAGACCTACGCGACGAGCTACACCACCCAAGAGCTCGGTGGGATCCAGGTGGCGATCGACAATATCTACATCCCGCGCGCCGTCGTCGCGTACGATAACGGCGCGGTCGTCGAAGGACAGGCCGGCGGGGCGTCGACGATGGTCGACCCGCCCCCGATCAACTTCGTGCAAGCGCTCCTCGGCGTCGCCGTCTCGCTGACCTTGGTGGGTCTCATCGGCAATTACTCGTCGGAATCCGGCGTGACCACGGCGGCGATCGCGACCGCCCTCCTGAGCGCCCACACCGTGACGATTGGGGGCTTCAACGCCACCACCGCGCTGACCTCCCCGTACTTCCTCAACCTGACGACCCTGTACCCGGGCGCCTGGTCTATGTTCTTCGGGGCGATGCACGCGATGGTCCCGTCCGGGACGACGTGCGTCCCGATCGTCCCGATCCCGAGCCCGTACACCTGCCTCGCGCCGCCCCCGGCGACCTTCGAGCGGATCGTCGTACCGATCGTCGCCCAGGAGATCACGATCACCGTGCTCACGCTCGCCGTCACCATCGACTGACGGCAGCCGCCCGCTTTTCTCGACAGACTTATCTCGCTCCCTCGCTCCGAGGTCCGGGTACGCGCTGTGCCGTCCGACGCGACCGAGCCGGTCCGGGTACGGCGGGCGCTCCTCTCCGTCCACGCGACCGACGGCCTCGCCAAGTTCGCCCGCGGCCTGCTCGAACACGGCGTCGAGCTCGTCGCGACGAAAGGGACCCGGACCCACCTCGACGACCACGGGATCCCGGCGAAGTCGGTCGAGGAGATCGGCGGCGTCACGGCCTCCCTCGGCGGGCGCGTCAAGACTCTGCACCCGGCCGTCATAGGCCCGATCCTCGCGCCGCGCACGCCCGCGGGCCTCGAGGAGCTGGAGCGTGAGGGGTGGCTCCCGATCGACCTCGTCGCGGTGAACTTCTACCCGTTCGTTGCGGTCAACCGGCGCCACGGTGACATCGCGGAACGCATCGAGGCTATCGATGTCGGCGGCGTCACGCTCGCCCGAGCGGCGGCGAAGAACTTCGCCTGGGTGACCGTCGTTTCCGACCCGGGTGAGTACGACGGGGTCCTCCAGGAACTCGCGGGCACCGGCGGATCGACCGCCCGTCCGCTCCGCCAGCGGCTGGCCGAGGCCGCCTTCATCCGATGTGCCGCCTACGACACCGAGATTGCGGTCGGTCTCGCGCCGGAGGTCACCAAGTTCCCCGAACTCCTCCTGCTGCGGCGAACCCGCCAAGAGATGCGGTACGGCGAGAACCCGCACCAGGCTGCCGCCGACTTTCACCTACTGGCCCCGGACTCCGCACCGATCTCGGCGACCGGACTCGCCCTCCGGAAGGGCGCGCCCCTCTCGTACACCAACTTGATCGACCTCGATACGGCCGTACGCATCGTCGCCGAGTTCCCCACGCCCACGGCGGCGGTCGTCAAGCACGCCACGCCGTGCGGGGTCGCGTCGGGCGCGACGATCTCGGAAGCGGTCACGCAGGCGATCGCGACCGACCCCGTGGCCCGCTACGGCTGTGCGATCGCCGTCAACCGGCCCGTCCCCCCGGACCTACCACCGATCCTCCACGGAGTGTTCGTCGACACGCTGGCCGCCCCGGAGTTCGAGGACGCGGCGATGCCCCTCCTGGAGCGACGACCGAAGCTGAAGCTGGTCGTCGTGGTGCCGCCCGATCTCACGATCCCCCGGTGGGAGCTTCGCAGCACCCTCGGGCATCTCCTCCTCCAGGAGACGGACCAACGCGAGCTCGCCCCCGGTGAGTTCCGTGCCGTCACCTCGCGCACCGCGTCGCCGCCGGAGGGGTGCGCCCTCGATTTCGCGTGGCGCGTCGCCCGACACGCCCGGTCGAACTGTATCGTCCTCGCCCAGGGCTCGTCGACGGTCGGCATCGGCTCCGGGCAACCGACGCGCGTGAAGGCGGTCGAACTCGCGGTCGAGGTCGCCGGCCCCCGAGCGAAAGGATCGGTCCTCGCGTCGGACGCCTTCTTCCCGTTCGCCGACGGGATCGACGTCGCCGGCGCGGCCGGCGTCGCCGCGATCATCCAGCCGGGCGGCAGCATGCGCGACGCGGAGATCATCGCCGCCGCGGAGCGGTGGAAGATGGCGATGTACTTTACCGGGTGGCGGATCTTCCGCCACTAGTCGCCGCGCGCGGAAGCGCGCCGGTCGTTCAGGCGAACGAGAAGTACTTCTGGAGGATCGTACGGAACTCGGTCGGGCTCACGGGTCCGACCTCGCGACCGCGCTCGCGCCCCTGGGCGACGAACAAGTACGTCGGGATCGAGTGAATACCGTACGACCGCGTCACGCGGTCGGCCTCCCCGACGTCGACTTTCGTGAACTTGACGCGGCCGACCAGGCGGGCGGAGAGGTCGACGAGCGCCGGTTCCGCGCTCCGGCACGGCGCGCACCACTCAGCGTAGAAATCCACGACCACGGGAAGCGGCGAGCGGATGACCTCCTCGTCGAACGTGTCGTCGTTGACCAGGATCAGTGTTTCGTTCCCCATCGGTGCCTTGCGCCAAGCAATCGAGCCCGGTTGGGGATTTGAACTCTACGTTCCTGTCGAGAGAGGGGATACCGTCGATCCGCTCCGTCCCGCGCCCACGCCCCATTCCTCCGCGTCGCGCCGCTCAGCGCCTCCTGGCCTGGTTCGACGCCCACAAGCGACCTCTTCCGTGGCGGCGCGACCGCGACCCCTACAGGATCTGGGTCGCCGAGGTCCTCCTGCAACAGACGCAGGTCGCCCAGGCCCGGCCGTACTTCGAGCGATTCGTCGGCCGGTTCCCGGACCTGCGCACCTTGGCGCGCGCCGATATGCAGGAGGTCCTCAAGCTCTGGGAGGGTGCCGGCTACTACGCCCGCGCCCATCGGCTCCACCGCGCCGCGCGGGACCTCGTCGACCATCACCAGGGCCGATTGCCCACAACCCGGGCGCAGTGGGCGGAGCTGCCGGGCGTTGGACCGTACATCTCGGCCGCCGTAGCGAGCCTGGCGTTCGACGAACCGGTCGTCGCGCTCGAGGCGAACGGGCTTAGGGTCGCCGCGCGGCTCCGACGGGATCCGGGCGACCTGCGGAGCCCGGTCACGCGACGGCGCCTCGAACGGGAGCTCGCCCGTTACCTACCTCCGGCCCGCGCGGGCGCCTTCAACGAGGCGATCATGGAGCTGGGGGAGACGGTCTGCCTCCCCCGCCACCCGTTGTGCCCGCTCTGCCCCCTCCGGTCGAACTGTCGGGCATTCCGGACGCTCGAAGATCCCTCCGCGATCCCGCGACCCCGGCGGGCGGTGCGGCGCCCCCGTCTCGTCGCGGCCGTTGTGGTCGTCGAACGCCGGGGTCGGTGGCTCGTCCGTCGCCGACCGGTGGGGGGTCTTCTGGGCGGCCTATGGGAGTTCCCAGGGGGAAAGCCGCACCGGGGCGAGTCGCTCGAGGCGGCGGCCCGCCGGGAACTACGGGAGGAGACCGGCCTGAAGGCCGAGAAACTCGCCCCGGCGGGGGTGATCCGACACTCCTACAGTCATTTCTCGGTCGAGCTCTATCTTTTCCGCGGGCCTGCGAGGGGTCGCCCCGCCGCCGAACGCCCGGACGCCCCCCTTCGTTGGGTGACCCCGGCGGAGTTCCGGTCGCTGCCTCGCCCGGGGGCGACGATCAAGGCCGTGCAGCGTCTGGGCCGCCCGGGAAAGCGGGAAGGGGCCGGCGACGGGGACGGCTAGCCCGGACCCGGGCGGCTCGCGTCCGAGGGCGCGGGAGGCGGGGAGGGTCCGACCGCGTCGATCAGCTCCCGAACGGCAAACGGTCGCCGAACGATGGCCGCCACACCGAGGTTCTTCGCCTTCGCCAGCACCTCCGTCGAGCGCGTGGCGGTGAGCAGGACCACCTTGAGATTCCCGTGCTGCCGGCGGGCATCCCCGATCGCCTTCTCCCACTCCGGGTCCTGGAGATCGGCGTCGACGACGACGACGAGTTCTTTGGAGTCTGGGGGGATGGTCAGGGTGGCGGTCCCCGAACCGAGATCCCCAACGACCCGGTGGTGGTGGAGGCGGAGCAACCCCCGGAGCAAGAGCCGGGTCTCCTCGCTACCGCCCGCGACAAGGACGTCCGTCATGCCGACCGTTGGCCGAAGGCGGTCCACCGGCCCGTCGCGCCTACCCGGTAGGAGCGCGGAACCGGTGTGTCCGGCTCCGTTCGGGCCTCGGCGCATCGCCGGGCCTCTGCCTTTTCTGTGGAACGGCCTGCTTCTTGAACCTTCCCAAACCGCCGACACGCCGGAATCAACGTAGGTCGCCCCCTTCCGGGGTCCGTCGTGCGGCGCCCCGAGCGGATGGCCCGACCCCTCCGTTCGCGGTGGCGCGGGGGTGCTTCGTTCACCCTCCGCCCCACCCGGAACCTATATAGAGTGTCGGCGCATTACGGAGATTGGCCTCGGGTACCGGTCGAACGAGCTCAGGGTGGCCCCGTCCGCTAGGCTCGGAGCCCGTCGACCGGTGCCTTCCCCGTTTGTCCACTCCGGAAAGTTTCCGCGGCGTGATCGACCTTCCTTCGTTTCGGGGAGCGGTCGGTACCCCAGCGACGCGGTACCTCGATTCCGTTGCGGCGATAAGTTCTTCCGTCAATTTCGACGAACGGTCGGCGATGCGTCCACTTTGGGGACCGTCCCGTCGGGACGAGGTCCATCTGTTGAGTGCTCTCGAGTCGTTGGGTTCGACGTCGCTCGCCGGACTCTCCGCCGCCCTCTCGTGGTCGGAGCGCAAGACCGAACGAACGCTCAAGGACGTGGTCACCTCCGGCGCCGCCCCGCTCCGGTACGATGCGGCGCAACGGACCGTCGAGTGGGTCACGCGGAGCAGCGCGGCCGCGGCGAACGTGACGCGTTCCGCCCCGCCACCTCCACCGACCGCGTCGCCTCCCCGGTTGCCGACCGCTGCCGCTCGGGCTCCGACCCCTCCTCCCCCGCACCCCTCGGTGGCCACCGCGTCGTTGACCCTTACCTCCCTGGCCACCCGATGCCCGATCTGCCGCTCGGGACTCACCCCGACGGGAAGCGGGGAGCATGGATACTGTACGAAGTGCGGACGACTGGTCCCCCTCGCGAAGTCGACGACGGCCGGCACCCTCCCGTCCGCGACTTCGGCATCGAGCGGAGCGGCCGGTCCCGTATCGTCAACGACCGGGACCGGGGATCGGAAATCCCAGGAAATGTTCGCGGCCTGGGTTTCCTCGCGCCCCGTCCCGTGCCCCCGATGCCGGACCCCGATGGGCCACCACGGACTCGCGGAGTACAGCTGCCCGTCGTGCGGGGAGAAAGTCAGCTTCCCGCGGCCCCAGCTACCGACCGCTCCGATCCGTCCGCCGGCCGGGGCACCCCCGCCGGCGGCACCCTCGACCTAGAAAGGGGCGTCCGCCCGCACGCGTCGGACGAGCGACCCGTCGGCGATCGCGTCGGTGACTCGAGCGATATCCGGCGCGGGCGACCGGTCGTCGGACCACGGGGCCACGAGCTCGCGCACCGCCCGGAGGGCCGCTTCGCTGCCGCGTCCGCCCGCCCCGGGGCGCCTCAGCTCCAACGCCTGCGCCGCGACGATCCACTCGACGGCGAGGACGCGACGCGTGTTCGCGAGCAGATGACCGAGCTTCGCCCCGGACCACGCCCCCATGCTCACGAAATCCTCCTGATCCGCTGAGGTGGAGAGACTGATCGCGCTCGCCGGATGGGCGTAGGAGACGTTCTCGTTGACCAGGGCCGCGGCGAGGTATTGGGGGATCATGAACCCGGACGTGAGCCCGGGTCTCGGCGTGAGGAACGCGGGCAGGCCGCGGTTGAGGGCGGGGTTGACCAATCGGGCGACGCGACGTTCGGCGAACCCGGCGAGGTACGTCGTGGCGAGGCCGAGCGTGTCGAGCGCGAGCGCCAAGGTCTGCCCGTGGAAGTTCCCGCCGTTCACGAACTCGTCGCCGCCCATCACGACCGGGTTGTCGGAGACGGCGTTGAGCTCGGACGCCGCCACCTTCTCCGCGAAGTCGGCCGCGAGGACGACCGCGGCGAAGACCTGGGGAAGGCAGCGGAGCGTGTACGGGTCCTGACCGACGTACGCCGTGGGCGGCGTCGCGAGACCGCTCCCGGCGAGCAGCGCCCGGAGCGCGGCGGCGACGGCCCGTTGTTCGGGGAGGTTCCGCAGTTCCCCCAACCGGTCGTCGAGCGAGGCCGGGTCGCCGTGCAGCGCGTCGAACGACATCGCGGCCGCGACCTCGGCCGCCGCGAGCGCGTCCCGGAGGTCGGCGACCCCGAGGGCGAGGTACGTCGCCATCAAGGCGGTCCCGTTCACGAGCGCGACGCCTTCCTTCTCGTGGAGCTCGACCGGGGCGAGCCCCTGGCGCTCGAGCACCGCGGCCGCGGGTTCCCGGCGCCCGGAGGGATCGACGAACTCGCCTTCACCGACCAGAGCGAGCGCGAGGTGGGCCAGCGGGGCGAGGTCGCCGGAGGCCCCGACGGATCCCTGCTGCGGAACGTACGGCACGAGCTGCTGGTTCAGGAGCTCGAGCAACCGCTCGACGATCTCCGGTCGTACCCCCGAATACCCTCGGGCGAGGGAGTTCGCGCGGAGGAGTATCATTCCCCGGACGACATCGGTTGGTAACGCCGGTCCGGTCCCGCTCGCGTGGCTCCGGACGAGCGACAGCTGGAGCGTGCGGGCTTCGGCCGGAGCGATGGTCCGGTCCGAGAGGCTGCCGAAGCCGGTCGTGACCCCGTAGATCGGCCGACCGGCCCGGACGGCCCGCTCGACGGCGCGGCGGGCTTCCCCGACCCTGTGACGGGCGTCCGGGTCCAGCGATACGGGGCAGCGACCCCGCACCACGGCGAGGAACGGCGCCAGGGTGAGCGAGCGGCCGTCGAGCGGAAGACTCTCCGTCATCGGGACCGCGCCGCTCCGTCGCGTCGGTTCGAACGGCGGGTCGGAACGTCGGTCGCCGAAAGGTTACGCGCCGACCGGGTAGACCATCTCGCCGCCGACCTTCTGGTTCGACGGCTGCTTCGCGGTCTTGACGCCCTTCGACTTCCAGAACATCTCCGCGATCTGCTGGACGAGCGCGGAGAGCTCCTGCGCGTCCGCGAGGCTCGTCGTTTGCCGCGCCTTCGACGCCGTCTTCATCGTCTTCCAGAACGTCTCGTGGAGCGTGGGGATCGTCTTCGCGTGGTCGGGGGTGAAGTAGTCGCCCCAGATCACGCGGAGCTCGGATTTGACGCGCTCGGCGTGCTGCTCCTTGACCGCGGTGTACCGCGCGAGTTTGAACTGGAACGCCTCGACGTCCTCCGGCTTCGCTCCGGCCGCCGGTTTCGGGAGTTCGGCGATGAGTTGCATCATGCGGACGACGGTCAAGGCCGCGATCTGCGCCTCGTGAGGGTCATAAATGCCGCACGGGATGTCGCAATGAGCGTGGACCCGGCGCGGCGGGTACGAACGATCGGCAGAGGCGAGATGGGAGCTCAACATCGATCGGCGGGGCGACATGCCGCGTCCAGCCTCGGGTCTCGGATAAAGGTGCCGGCACGGCGAGCCGCCCGCCGAGGGCGGAACTCCGGTCCGCGCGAATTTCCGGTCGTGGTCGTCGACGGCAGCATGGAACCAACCCTGCACGACGGGGACCAGCTCTGGGTCCGGCCACGGTTGCCGGACTCGCCCCTGCCCCGGCGCGAATCCCTGGTGGTGCTGCGGGATCCCGAACGTTCCGATCGCTGGCTCGTCAAACGGTTGTTCGCGTTCGCCGGCGAGCGCGTTCTCGTCGGTCCCCGAGCGGTTCGACGTCGATCCTCCCGAGCTACGTTCCTCCTCCGTCCTCCCAAGGGGCCCGAACGGTTCCTGGAGGAATTGACCGTTCCCCCCGGCCACCTCTTCGTCCTGAGCGACCGTCGCGACCGAGGTCGAGATAGTCGCCAGTTCGGGCCGGTCCCCCTCGATTCGATCCTCGGTCACGTACGCGACCGGTCGCCGGCCGCGCGAACGACGCGGTCGCGCCGCCCGCCTCGCTCCGGAGGATCGGATCCCGTGCGTCGCTGAGCTTCCCGTTCAGGAGGGGCGGACCGCCGTGGGCCTTATGGGCCGACCCATGCTTCCGCCGCGCGGGACGTTCGTGAAGTGGGTGACCCGCGAAAAGGCGAGGGTCGACCGGATCGCCTGTCCGTGGATGATCCGAAAGTTCGTCGACCCGACGGCGGAGTTCCTGTACGTCCCGAAGGAGAAGGTGATGGAGGTCGCGCAGAAGGAGGGAGCGATCCCGTTCGACACGCCCGGCGCGGAGCTCCACCACTACGAGGACGACGGTCGCGAGTTCGTCAGTTTCGACGCGATCATCAAGAAGTACCATCTGAGCGACCCGGCGTTGCTCGAGCTCGCCAAGATCGTCCGGGTGGCCGACGGCGGCTCCGGCCGGGAAGCGGAGGCGGCCGGACTCGAAGCGGCCGCGACCGGGTTCCGCCTGATGGCGAAGGACGATTTTGAGAACCAACGCCTGCAGTTCCCGCTCTACGATGCCCTCTACGCGTACTGCGCGTGGAAGGTCGGGCAGGGCGGAAAGCGGGAACATACCTGATACGGTCGTTCGACGCCCGTCCCGGAAAGTTCGCTCGCGATCGTGCTCGAGATCCTCGACCGCATCGCTCTCCCGCCGCACCCGCTCGGGGGCGGCTTCGACCATGCCGCGATCCACGCTCCGACGTCCCGCCTCTACGTCGCCCATCCGGCGAACGATGGCGTCGACGTCATCGACCTCGCCACGGGTCGTTACCTACGCTCGCTCGGCTCCCGGAAGGGCGTGGCGGGCGTGGGAGTGGGGAGTGAACCAGGGTGGCTCTTCACGTCCAACCGGGGTGAAGATTCCGTCAGCCTTGTTCGGCTGCCGGACGAGACGGAGGTTCATCGTCTCCCGACGGGGGCGCGACCGAACGGACTCGCTCTCGACGCCCGGCGGCAGACCCTGCTCGTCGCCGGCGTGGGGAATCCGGAGACGGGAGCACCCCCGACGGCGACGCTATTCCACACTTCGACGGGCGAGCGGCTCCACCAGTTCCCGCTGCCCGGTCCCACCCGCTGGGCGCTGTTCCACGAACCGACCGACGCCTTCTACGTGAACATCGCGAAACCCCCTATGATCGCCCAGATCGAAGGGGCGATCACCTCGGGCGTCCGGCGGTCCATCCCGATCCCGGCCGGAGGCCCCCACGGACTGGAACAGGACCCGAACGAGCGGAACCTCTACTGCGCGTGCGACGACGGTCGGATGGTCATCGTCGACCTCCCCGGAGGGACGGCCCGCGTGGTGGGCGAACTCGCCGGCACCCCGGATGTCATCTGGCTGAACCCGCGGTTCGAGCACCTGTATGTCGCCATCGGGGACCCTGGCGTGGTCCAGCTCTTCCAGACCGACCCGTGGAGCCTCCTGCAAACGATGACGGTCGGCGCGGGGGCGCACACCCTGACGGTGGACCCTCGGACAGGTCAGGTCCACGTCTTCCTCCCCGGTACGCACGAAGACCTGGTGCTCGTCGACGCCTAGTCGCTCGGCGACCCCGCGTCATCCGCGCCCGGTCGCCTCCGCGGAACGCTTATCTTGAAAGCGATGTGGGGAAATCCCACATCGATGCCGACGCGAACGATGGGCGTGGTCGCGGTCGTCGTCGTACTCCTCGCCGCCGGGGGCGGTTTCGCGGCCGGCTATCTCCTCAAGCCCGCAGCGTCGTCCACGCCGGGATCGACCTCGAACCCTTCGGGGACGATCTCGATCACGGCGGCGGGAACCTTGGGGACGTTGTTCCCGGCCGTGGCGAACCAGCTCGCCAACGAATCCCCGGGCATCACCGTCACGCTCGCGGCCCAGCAGTACCAAGGAAGTCTCGCCGCGCTCGCGGCGATCACGCAGCTCCACGGCACGTTCGACGTCGCCGCGGCCGCCGACTTCCGACTGATCCCGTCGCAGCTCGAGCCGACGTACGCCTCGCGGGAGTACGTGTTCGCGACGACCCCGGAGGTCCTCGCGTACGATGCGACGAATCCGGCCTTGAGCGGGGTGAACTCGACGAATTGGCCGACCCTGATCTCGGCCAGCGGATTCCGTCTGGCGATCGCGAACGCGTCGACCGACCCGAACGGCTACAACGAGATATTCGTGCTCCAGCTGCAGGGAGCCCTCACCCTGGGGTCGCTCGGGGCGCTCTACGGCCACTTCTTCACGACCGCGGTGGGCGCTCTCGCCGAGCCGAATCCGACCACGACCGTCGTCGAGCCCGAGACCCAGGCCGCGACGTTGATCTCGACCCACCAGGTCGCGGCGTTCATCATCTATCGATCGTACGCGGCGTCGCATCACCTCGCCTTCGTCGATTTTGACCCGCGCGTCGGGCTCGGGAACATCACGTTGGGGGCGAACGGAGCGTACGGCGGTGCGATGACGACGATCTTGACCGCCAACGGCACGAAGCTCCTCCACGGAGCCCCCGTTGCCTTCGCGGTCACCGTCCCATCGAACGCCCCGAGCAACGCGATCGGCACGATGTTCGTCCACCTCCTCCTCTCCGCGGAAGGGAGCCGCCTCCTCACCCAGAGCGGCTTCGTCGCCGTGACCCCGGCGTGGGTCGACAGACCCTCGGGGCAATCGGCGTGGATCGCGCCCGAAACGGTCACCCTCCCGGCCTCGCTGGCGTCGCTCCTCTCGAGCTAGGCTCGTGGCCCCCGCGCGGCCGGCGTCGGCGCTCGGTAGCCGGATCGGGCGGGCCGCGGCGGTCGTCGCCGCCATCTCGCTGGGGGCGTTGATCGTCGTGCCGGTCCTGGCCCTGGTCACCTACTCCCCGTTCGGATCCCTGGCCGGCGCCGTCCAGGACCGTGGGTTTCGCGACGCGGTCGTGTTCACTCTCGAAGCCTCCGGCCTCGCCGTCGCGGCCGCGCTCCTCCTCGGTGTGCCGAGCGGCTACCTGCTCGCGCGACGGAACTTCCGGGGAAAATCGATCGTGGAGGCGCTGGTCACGCTGCCGATCCTGATCCCCCACCTGCTAGTCGGCGTCGCGCTCGTCGTGCTGTTCGACCGGGAGACGCTCTTCGGCAGCGTGGTGGTCCGCCTCGGGATCCCGTTCCTCAACACGATCTACGCGGTCGTCGCCGTGATGACGTACGTGAGCGTCTCGTACGCGGTCACGGCGAGCCAGCTCGCGTTCCAGACCGTCGACCCCGACCTCCTCGAAGCGTCGCGGACCCTCGGTGCCTCCCCGGCGACCGCGTTCCGGACGATCACGCTACCAATCGCGGTGCGGGGGATCGTGACGGGAGGGGTGCTGGCGTGGGGGCGGTCGGTCAGCGAGGTAGGGGGCCTTCTCATCGTCGCGTACACCGTCTACCCCGTCGGGCCCTGGGCCGGGCCCATCACGAGCCCGGCGTCGGTGTACCTGTACAACCTCTACACCATCGGAGGACTTCCGGGGGCTGCTCCGGCGGCGACGATCTTCATTCTGCTGGGATTCGCCATCTTCGTCACCGTGCGGCTTCTGGAACGATTGGGACGAGTCGTGTGGCGACGGCAGGAGTTCCTCCCGTGACGTCGTGGAGCCTCTCCGGTCTTTCCAGTCGCGTCGACGGGTTCACTCTTGGTCCGATCGATCTCCGGCTCGACACCGGGGGCGCGGTCGCCGTGATCGGACGTTCGGGCGTGGGGAAGACAACGCTCCTTCGGACGATCGCCGGCCTCCTCCCTCCGACCGCCGGCCGGATCGAGCGGGACGGGGAAGACCTGACGCGGGTTCCCCCCGAACGGCGGCGGCTCGGCTACATCCCTCAGAGCCTCGCACTGTTCCCTCACCGCAGCGTCGCCGGCAACGTCGGCTACCCGCTCGAACGGCGCACGACCGCACCGGATCCGGCCGAGTTGCGGGCCCTGCTCGACCGGTTCAGCCTGGCCCACCTCGCCGGTCGCCCGACCTCCCGGCTGAGCGGCGGGGAGCGGCAGCGGGTCGCGATCGCCCGTGCGCTCGCCGCCGCACCGTCGCTCCTCCTTTGGGACGAGCCGCTCTCCGCGCTCGATCCCACCGCACGGTCGAGCCTCGCCGAGCTCCTCGGGGGCGTCCAGCGGGACGAGGGGATCCCGCTGGTCGTTGTCACCCACGACCCGGAGGTCGCGTTCGCCCTTGCCGACCGATTGCTCGTGCTCGACGCGGGGCGGATGGCGTTCGTCGGCCCGACCACGCAACTCGTCGACGGGGAACTGACCGCCTTCCTCGCCCGATTCATCGGGTACGAGAACGTGATCGGGCGCGACGAGCTCAGGCCGCACGCCGCGACCGCGCTGGACGCGTGGCTCCTCGAACGAGCCGGCCCCGGGGGGCTCGCCATCTCGGCCGAAGCGGTCGGCCTCGTCGACGATGCGTCCCCCGGCTTCGTCGGGCGGGTCCGTCAGCTGAGCCCTCGGCCCGACGGCGTCGACCTCCGCGTCGAGGTCGAGGGGCGGACCGTCGTGGCGCGATACCGACCCCTCGCCGGGGCGGTCACGTACCCCCGGTCCGGGAGCCCGGTCCGCCTGCAGGTCGATGAGAAACGTATCCGACGTCTGGCACCTTCGGTCGGTGCCGCATGACGCATCCCACGCTCCCGGTAACGCGGCTCGACCTCGACCTACTAGAGGCGCTGACGACCGCCCCGACGCTGGTGGCGGCGTGTCGCCGCCTTGGCATCTCGCGCGACCGGGGGGTCTACCGGCTGGACCGGTGGTCCCGGATCGCCGGGGGGCCCGTCGTCCGCGCCGAGCACGGAGGGCGCTTTGGAGGTGGGAGCCGGCTGACGGCGCTGGGGCATGCCGTTCTGCGTCGGGGGACGGATGCGGTAGCTCTCACCGCCGCACCGGCCGGCCGGCGCTCAGCCGCGACGTCCGTGCTGCAAGGGACCTACCGCCGCCGCCCCGAACCGACCGTCGACCTGGGGCGGGGCGTGTCCTTGCACGTGACGTTCCAGGCGGAGGAAGGGGAGACGGTCTACGTCGCCGTCGACCCGGAATCGGTCCTGCTCGCACGGGGAACGTTCGCCTCGAGCGCGAGGAACCGGTTCGTCGGCCGGGTCGACCATCTCGCGCGCCGTTCGCCGACGACGCGCGACGTGGCGGTGAACGTCGGCGCCCACCGATTCCGGGCGGCCGTCACCGAGCGCAGCGCGCGGGAGCTGGGACTCGCGCCCGGGCGCCGCGTCGTGCTGTACGTCAAGGCGACCGCCGTCCGACGTCTCCCCCGACCCGTCAGTCGCGAACGCCCTCGCCGGTGAGCGAGAAGACCGCCTCGCCTTCGGGGAGGTTCGGGGAATCGATCAACCGGGCGATCCGCTTCGGCGGTTTTGACTTCCGGAGGTAGACCCGGTAGGTCGCCGCGTGGGCAACGATGTTCCCGCCGATCGGGCGGGTCGGGTCGCCGAACAGGACGTCCGGCCGTGAGGAAACCTGGTTCGTGACGACGATCGCCGCGTTGTAGGTGTCGCCGAACTTGAGGAGCTCGTGGAGATGGCGATTGAGCTGCTGCTGCCGCGGGGCGAGCTCGGCCCGGCCCATGTACTCGGAGCGGAAGTGCGCGGTCAAGGAGTCGACCACGATGAGGCGGATCGGCTTCTCTCGGGCGAGCTCCTGCGCCTTCGCCACGAGGAGCATCTGGTGGTTGGAGTTGAACGCGCGCGCGATGTGGATGCGGGTCAGCGCCTTCTCGGGATCGATCCCCGCGGCCTTCGCCATGTCGACGATCCGCTCGGGGCGGAACGTGCTCTCAGTGTCGATGTAGACGGCCTCGCCCTCGAGGCCCCCCTCGCTCGCCGGGAGCTGGACGTTCAACGCCGCCTGATGGGCGATCTGGGTCTTGCCGGTCCCGAACTCTCCCGCGAACTCCGAGATCGCCATCGTCTCGATCCCGCCGCCCAGCAGTTCGTCGAGCGACTTCGCGTTCGTGGAGATCCGCCCGAGCTTCTTGCGTCGCTCCAGGAGCACCGTGCCGATCTCGAAGCTGCCGACGTCAGCGAGACGTCGCGCTTCCCCGATGATCTTCTGCGCGAGCGCCGTGCCGATCTCCGCAGCCTCCGCGACAGCGCCGGGCGAGGCTGTTGCAAGCTCCATCAGGTCGGTGAACCCGGCCTCGCGGAGCTTGTCGGCGGTGGTGCTTCCGACGCCGCTCAGCTCCTCGAGAGCGACCTCGTGGGGTTCCTCCTCCGGCTCGGATGCCCCTGAGCGACCGGCCGCTTTCTGTGCCACGAACCGTTCGAGCCGTTCTGGGCGGATAAGGGTAGGGGGGAGGTGCGGAAACGGCGAACGATGAAGGGGGGGTCGGACCCCTAGGTGGGCATCGCCGCGGGGACGAACGGCTCGCCGGTGAGCCGCTGGTAGACGGTCGTGTAGAGACGGCTCACTTCATCGACCAGGAGCGGCGGGAGGGGGGGGATCGGCGGCTCGTCGGCGTTCGTTTCCCGGGCCTTCATGAGTTGGTCGAAGTAGCCCGTGCTCCGGTAGTGCTGGCGGACGAACTCCTTCGAGAACTCCACCTGGCGCCCCCGGGAGTACGCGTCCTTGTCCCAGAACCGGTCCTCGTCGGCGGTGCCGAACGTGTCGACGACCATCGTCGCCCCCGCGGCGTCGACGGCGAACTCCTTCTTGCCGTCGACGTGGAGGAGCCCCCGTGGCGCGATCTCCCGTTCCATCGCGGCATCGATCCGAAGGATCTCCTCCCGGATCGCGTCCATCTGCCTCCGGTCGAGCGCCGCGAGCTCGTACGCCTCGTCC
>JAKIWS010000059.1 GCA_022749895.1 Thermoplasmata archaeon | reverse complement strand
TGGACTTCGAGATTCGACGACCCGCGCGCGAGCGCGTCGAGCTCCTTTCGAAACACCAGCTCTTCGGGCACGCGAGCGGAGTAGAGCAGCCGCCGCGGAGCGACGGTGCCGGTGTCCGCCGAGTAGCGGAGCATGCCGCGGAACGGTGTGACCCCGATCCCGCCCGCCAGGAAAACGCACGGGCGCGCGTCGTCCAGGAGGAACCGGCCCAAGGGGCCGACGACCTGGGCGGTCTCCCCCGGCCGGAGCCGGGCCAGGGCCTGCTTGAACGGCGTGTCGGAGATCCGGCACGTGACCGCGATCGCCCCTCGTTCGGAGGGGCTCGAGGAGAGGGAGAAGGTCCGGATCGCGCCCCATGGGTCGTCGACGCCGGGGAGCGCGAGCCGGATCGCCTGGTTCGACAGGTACTCGAAGTCGGTCCCTTCCGTCGAGAAGCGGAAGGTCATGGCGGTGGGAGATTCCCGCCGGCTTTCCAGGAGGGGGACGACCAGGCGTCGGGGCGGGGGCACGGCAGGCCCGGTGGGGCCGACGACGTTCATCGACATGGGGTGCGGCGCCCCCGGCTATATTGACCAGATGGACCGCCGAGCCGTCACGACGGCCGAGACCGCAGTTCGGTCACGGCTTGCCGGAGGTGCGTCGCAACGGCCAGAACCCGGTCGGCGACTCCTGGCCGCGCAGCAAGTCCTGCAGCGTCTTCAGGGCCTCTCGAGCCTTCTCGAGCGCGGGGTCGTACTCGGTCGCCTGCAGGCGGATCGATTCATCGATCAACCGCCGCGCCGGCGCGACGTCGAGATGCCGTTCGGTCGCCCGCGAGAGCGCCGCGTCGATGAGGTAGTGGAGATTCATGAGCTCCCGATGCGCCGACTTCCGCCGGTTGAGCTCCTCTTCCGCCTCGAGAAGCCCCTTGGCGCTCTCCAACGGCCGCTTCTCCTGTCGGAATCGCGCGACCTGCTCGAGCTTCTCCGGGACCTTGCCCGGATTCACGTGCAGGCCGTCGCGTGCGTAGACGAGTTCGGTCTCCAGGTCCCGCAGACGGTCGGCGAGGCGCCCTTCGACGAGCGCCAAGAGCTGGCTCTCGCCGCGACCAAGGAGGGCGTCGACCGGCTCGAGCCGACCCGCCTCGAGCTCGAGCTTGCCTTCGCTGAACAGCTGCATCACCGGCGTCGTGTCGACCCCGAGCTTCTCCCCGATCCAGAGCCAGTCGCGCAGGCCGCTCAGCCGCTGGAGCAGTCCGTTCCGCCACTGTTCGCGCACCCGAGCGAGCTCTTCGTCGACGATCTGCAACAGGGAACCGTACGCCTTGGCAGTTCGTAGCTCGGCGGCACGGCGCACGACCTCCTCCCGGCTCCTGGTCTCGTCCGGACCGGTCGCGGGAACCTTCGCGTGCACCTGGTCGAGGGCGCGGAGTCGGCCGGCCACGAGCACGTCGAGCACCGCGTACGCGGCCTCCCGCGTGGCGGCGAGGCGCTCCGTCGCCTTCGCCCACTCCCGCGCTCCGAGGGCGGCCTCGGCCTCGGCCAGCCGGGCCAGGGCCGGTTGCAGCTGTTCGCCGGACGCGGTGGGACGGGCCGTCTCGACGAGCTGCCGGAGCTCGGCGAGGGCCCCCGCGTACGTCCGCTCGATCGACCAGCGGGCAGCCTCCGCCACTTCGCGCGCCCGCGCGATCGCCGTGCCATAATCCCCCGCGTGGGACGCCGAGCGGGCCGCGTCGAGCTTCGGGATCACCTCGGTCGCGTCGGCGCCGAGGTCGACCGCTTCCTTCAGCTGCCGGTCTGCCGCGTCGAGCGACTCCCGGGCCCGGCGGTGAAGCTCGGACGCCTGCCGGATGGAGTCCGAGGCGGCGATCGCCCGGTCGAGGACCGTCGGATAGTCGTGACGCTCCATCGCGGTCTTGGCGGCGGCGAGCATCTCCCGGGCCGCCGGCGCGGCGACCTGATCCTTCTCCACCTCCACGAGCTTGCGCTCCATCGTCGCGAGCGACGACTGGGCGATCCGAAGCTGAAGCTCGACGCGTTCGAGCTCCGCTTCGCTCCGAGCGGCGAGCTGCACGGCCTCGAGCGGTCGACCGCTCTCCATCGCCTGGCGGGCGTTGTGGAGGAGATTCTCCGCCAGCGTCGTGTCGCTCCCGTCGCGGCGGGCCCGGACGACCAACCCCTGGAATGTCGCGAGCGTCTTCGAGACCTCCTGGTACGTGGCTTGCAGCAGCTCCCGCTCCAACGTCGCGGCGTTCTCGATCACTTTGGCATACTCGCGCGCCTTGAGCCAGCGGTCGAACTCGTCGAGGCGCGGGCGGACGTGGGCGACGTTCACCCGGACGAGTTCGGCCTGGTTCGCGGCCTCGCGCGCCCGCTTCACGGCCCGCTCGGCGTGCTCCAGGAACCCGCGCGTCTCGATGAGGCGGGAGCGCGCGCGCTCCACGATCTCGGCGACGCCGGTCGGCACCGGGAGGGCCAGGCGACGCCGGGCCTCCCCGACGGCTTCGAGGACATCCGGCGCGTCGACGCCCGAGCCCCGGGCGATCTCGAGCTCGCGCTCGACCGCCTTGAGGCTCTCTTCGAGGACCGGGCGAAGGTGCTGGACGATGTCGACGTGCAGGTTACGGACCGCGGTCAGCGCCTCCGCGGGGCGACCGGCGTCGAGCGTCGCGCGGGCGTCGACCAGGCCCTGCGCGAACGCATCGGTCGGGAGCGAAAGTCGCCGGCTATCCTCGACGAGCAGGTCGGCCTCACCGAGGAGCCGACTCGTCTCGGCCCGGTTCTGCTGGACGTCGAGGAACGCCACGAGCGACGCGAGGACGTCCCGCGCCCGGTCGAAGTCGAGGGCCTGGACCGCTTTCTTGCCCTCCCCGAGCTGTTCCCGGGCGCTCTCGACGTCGACGCCGGCCTGCTTGAGCGCCTGCCACCGTTCGGTCGACCGGCCGAGCTCGTCGAGGATCGATTGCGCGTTTGAACGGAGGCGCTGCGCGGCCTCCTCGGTCTGGCTCGCGAGGTTGTGAGCGTCGAGGTACTTCTGGGAGCGCGCCGCCTCCTGCGCGGCCTCGAGGCCACCTTTGAGCTCCGCGACATCGAGCCCCATCTGCCCGAGCTCGACCAGGGCCAGCTTCGCGTGCGAGACGGCTTCCTCGCTCCGGACGAGCTGCTGCTGGAGCGCCCGGACCCGGATCTCCTGGGAGGCCTTCGATGCCTTGACGAAGTCGCCCATGTTGAAGATCTGCTGCACCTCGTCAATCTGGTGCTGCAGATCGTCGCCGGCGCCCCCCATCGATTCGAGCGTGCGGCGCTCGTCCTCGAGACCTTCGACGAGCGACGAGGCGTGGGCCGCGAAGACCGCGGAGAATTCGCGTTCCGCGCGTCGGAGGCTCTCGATCGACCCGATGAGGTCCTCTTTCACGCGAAGGTTCACGTCGGCGTCGGCGAGCAGACGCTGCACCGGCGCCACCAGCGACGGGTCGTGGAAGTCCTCGAATCCTTTCTCGATCTCCTCGACGCGCCGCGTCACGAACGGTCCGGCCGACGTCCGGAGCTGGACCTCCACCTCGGCGAGGGCTTCCCCGACATCCGCGAGGCGGCCGCCCTCGAGCATCGGACGGATCTGCCCCAGCTGGGCATCGAGCCCGGCCGGGAGAAACCCGCGTTCGCGGGCGAACTCCACGACCTGGCCGAGCTTGTCCAGCTGGACCTGGAAATGCTCGAACGCCTTCTGCCCGAGCGCGCGGGTCGTCTCCTGGAGGAGCTCGCGGGCCGCCTCGATCTCCACGCGCTCGAGCAGGACCCGCGTTTGGGCGATCGGGTCGTCGAACAGTTCGGTCGGGAACTTGGCGACCCGCAGGCGTTCGAGCAGCTTGGCGAGGGAATCGACCGCGTCGCGCAGGGCGTCCAAGTCGAGGGTGAGATGCGAGGTCCGGTCGATCGCTTCTTGGCTCGCCGCGAGCGCCTCGCTGAAGATCTTGAGACGGAGCGCCTCGCGCGCCCGGTTCATGGCGGCGAACACCTCCGACGGGTCGCGGCCCATGCGCCGAGCCTCCACGATCTTCGGGCGGACCTCGTCGAGGAGCCCGGCGACGATCCGGACGACGGGTTCCTCGGTCGTCAGCCGCGCGTCCTGGAGGACCGCCGGGAGTTCGGCGGGCGGCGCCGTCCCCACGCGGGCTTGCAGCGCTTCCAGCGTCACCAGGTTCTCGGCCGGGTCGACGCCGTACTCCGGGAGCGAGAGGAGCGTCCCCCGGAGGCTCTCGATCGTCGCGGCAACGCGGTCGCGCAGCGTTTCCCCGACCTTCTGGATCGCCGCGTCGATGCCCGCGACGGAGGCTGGCCAGTTCAGGGGCGGGCTCTCCCCGTCGACGGCGATCGCCGTTTGCAGCGCTTCGCTCTCGACGCCGAGGTCCCGAGCGGCCCCGAGCAGCGCCGCGCCTTGGGTCCGGCTCCGCTCTCGGCGCGCGACCGCCGCTGGGAGCTCGCGGCGGATGACGGTCTCGAGATGGTCGAGCCCCTCCTGGGTCCGGCCCTTGAGGAGCGGGTCGAGCGCTTGCGTGAAATCGCGTTCGAGCTCCGGGAACTTCTCGGAGGACTCGCCGGCCCAGGTCGCGAGCAGGAACGCCTTCGCGCGGAGGTTGGAGGCGTACTCGCTCTCCACCTCCCGGGTGGCGGCATCAAGCCGCGCGAGCTCCTCGAGCAGCCCGGCCCAGGGAGCCTCCGAAGCCGTGGCCGCCATGGCGGCCCGCTGCGCCTGGAGCTCGGCCGTGAGCGGCAAGCCCAACTGGTCGAGCCGCTGGGCCCGCTCCAGGATCTCGGCGCGTCGCCGGTCGAAAGGTGCCTGCGCGGCCGCCGCCAGGTAGTCGAGCAGCGCCTTCGACTGGACCTCGACCTCCTCCCATTCGGAGTGGCGGACGAGCTCGCGAATCGCCTTCTGACGTTCCTTGGTCTCGGGCAGCACGACCTGGAGCTGGTCGAGCTTCAGGACCTTCTCATCAGCGTCCTTGAGCGAGACCTCGGCGCCCTGCCGCCGCTTCTTGAGCAGCTCGGCCTTTTCCTGGAGGATGCGGGTCAGGCGGGACGAAGGGAGCGAGCCCATGCCGCCCGACCCGCTCATGGACCTTGCCTGTGGCCGGGCAGCGTCCGGCCGGAAGCCGTCTCAGCCCGCGGTTGAAATGATGCGGTGACCCCGATATAAATCGTGGCCGCGGCCGGCGGTGGAGTCCGACCGTTCGGCGGGCTAGGTCCGGGTGATGCGCTTGCGGCCCATCGCGTCGAGGTACTGGATCTCGGTGCCGGGCGTGAGCTGCCCTTTGAGGTCGTCATCCAGCGGGAGCGAGAACGTCTGGTACGACTCCATGTCCATCAGCTGAACCTCGGTCGACGACAGCGAGATCACCTGCGCCTGGTGCTTGCCGATCATCGGGATCTGCACCTTGTGCTTCACCGGGAAGACGACGCTCCGTTTCGAGCCGTCGAAGATGCCGACGGCGTCGATCCGGGCCTTCGCTTCCCCGTGCTTGCCCGGTTTCGACATCTGGATACTGATGATGCGGCACGGTTCCTCGTCGATGAGCATGTAGCGGCCCTCCTTGAGCTCGCGAACCTCCGCCTGGCTCCATGCCATCGAAATCCACCCCGAGGGCTCGGGGACGCGACTGCCGTGATAAGGGTTGTCCACGGTTCGAGGCGGCTCGCCCGCCGAGGAGGAATCGGGCCGTATCGGCCCCGCCGGCCGGGGGGCGAGCGAGTGCGGCGATTGGCGCAGCGACGGTCGCCGGAACGGGGGCGCCCGGGAATCATTTAATGCGCGGGGGCCCCCATTGTCATCGGGCGTCCGTTCGCCCGGTCCGATTCGGCGGTGTATGGAGGTTCTTCCCCCGCGACTTGACCCGACGACGCTGGAGCCGTCGATCCGCTCGTTCTGGGCGGCTCGGGGACTCCCGGGCCGCGGCATCGCAACGCGGCCCGGGGGATCGCCGGTCCACATGTTCGTCGGAACGTTCACCCGAACCGATTCCAGCGCGGCGGCGATCCATCGCGCGGTCGCCGCGGATGTCCAGACGAGGGTCCTCTTCAGCCAGGCCCGGCCGACCGTCGGGGCGCTGTTCGCCCGGGCGTCGGTCGAGGAGAACGCGGCGAGCGACCTGCTCGCGTCGCTCAACGAGGCGGCCGTCTGGTTCGGCGGCGGTACGCTGGCCGGAGTGGACCGCATCGCGTCGCCGGCCCTGCAGAGCGGGCTGAACCGTCTTGCCGAGACCGACGTAATTGTCGTACGAGAGCAACCGAGCCGCACCTGCGTGCGTTGCCGGAGCCCCCGAACGCCGGAAGCGATCATCTACCAGGAAGAGTCGGGCACCGCGTTCCTGGTCCGGTTCCCGCTCGCAGAGTCGAATCCGAAGACCAGCCTCGTGGTGTGGACCGACGCCGCCTGGAAACTGCTCGGGACGAGCGCGATCCTGCTCAACCCCGAACTTCCCTACGTCGTGGTCCGCTACCGCCGCAAGGAGGTCGACGAGCAGATCCTCGTCGCCAAGGCCGCTCTCGAGCGCTTGAAACTGTGGATTCCCGGCGGGGAGTTCACCGTCGTCGAGGAACGCCCCGGCGCCGAGTGGGCGGGGACGGCGTACGAGCACCCGCTTTCCGCGGAGTATCCCCCGGTCGGGTGGCTACCGAGGCCGGCCGGCACGCTCGTGCCATCGGCGGAGGTCGGCGAGAGCGGGACGGGCCTCGTCGCGCTCGTCCCTTCCCACGGGGCGTCGGACGCGGTGATCGCCCGCGGGCTGCACATCCATGGTCTTCCCGTCGTCGGCATCGACGGTCGCGTCGAACGCTCGACGATCCACAAGTACGCGGGGCTTTCGATCGAGGGGGCCGAGGCATTCATCCTACGCGACGTCGCCGATTCGGGGCTCCTGTTCGCCCAGCTCAAGGTGCGCCGCGGAGTTCCTCGGTGCGCCATCTGCGGGACGGCCCTGGTCTTCGTCCCGAGGCGGTCGTGGGCCCTCGAGCCCGGGCGTCTGCCCACCGAACTTCTGCAACTGTTCCAGCGACTGCTCCCGGACGAACCGGTACCCCACCCGCCGGAACCCGTGCCCTGGCCCGTGAGCGAGACCTCGGAAGGGGATCCGACCGCGCCCGAGCTCCTGGAGTGTGACGCGTGCGACCGGCTCGCCCCGCAGGGCGCGACGGGGCGCTGCTCGTGCGGGGGAGAGCGCCGCGCGGTCCGTCGTCGGCTGGTGACGGCGTTCTACGAGGCGCTCGCCGGCTGGGCTCCCCATCTTGGGATGCCCGCCGGGGAACCGGTACAGTTGTTCCTCGCCGAACGAAGGAAGACGCCCGCGGTGATCCATTTCCTCACCGGCGCGCACGCGGCCCGCGTCCAGGTCAACGAGGTCCGTCTGAAGCTCCTCCCTGCGATCCGGGACACCCCGGACGGCACCCCACCCTGGTCCGACGGAGCGTCGCACGACGCCGTCCGCGCCGCGCTGGTCCGGCTCGGGGGTCAGGGCTCACGGGGGCATTTGATGGCGGATCGTATCCGGCAGGAGAGCCGACGGCTTCAGAAGCTCTGGGCGATCGCCCACACCACGACGGAGTCGATGGCGCGGGACGGGTTCGTCCCGGACTTTGACCCGTTGGGCGGCCGAGCCGACGAGCTGACGGAAGAAGACCGGGCGTTCCTCTCCGGATTCGAACGGATGCGCCTCGAGGTCCGACGCCGCTACGAGAGCGGCGACACGGCCCGCGCGCAGTCCACGCTGGCGGAGTTCCTGGAGCTCGAGTTCCGGAGCGGCTACTACCCCCTCCTCGACCTCCGGCTACGCAGCGCCGGGCTCACGGCTCCCAAGATCGCCGCCTACCGGGTCCTCGCGCACGTCCTGGTGACGATCGCCGAACTGTACGCACCGATCGCGCCGTACGCCATGGAGGCGATCCATCGAGCCCTCCACGGTGACGGGGCGAGCCTCTTCGAGCGCGCGCCGACGCCGATCCAAGAACGGCTGCTCGACACCGACGCGGAGCGTCAGTACTCGCACTGGGTCTCCATCGCGGGGGCGATACGGCACGGGCGCGCCGAACTCGGGATCCGTCCGTCGCGCCAGCTCCAGACCGTCGTCCTCTTCGTGCGGGACGAGGGGATAGCGCTCCAGCTCCGCCAGGGGGAGGCGACCGTGCGTCGCCTCGTGGGCGCCGAAAAGCT
Source organism: Thermoplasmata archaeon (assembly GCA_022749895.1). GTDB lineage: Archaea > Thermoplasmatota > Thermoplasmata > Lutacidiplasmatales > UBA184 > Lutacidiplasma. The sequence goes on along the minus strand of JAKIWS010000059.1, from coordinate 950 downwards.
CGAAGTCGCCTCCCCGAACTACCCATGGGAAGGGCGGAGCATCGAAGCCGTCCCCGTGGAATCCGAGATCCAGAAGTTCTACCCGACACTGGGACCGCGCATCGTCCGGTTGCTCCGCGAACTTCCCGGCCGCCGGGTCCGTGACGGGCTTCGGACGCAGTCGCTTTCGTTCATCCTCGGGGGCCACCCGGTCCAGGTGTTGCCGGGGATGGTCGAGGTCGTCGAAACCCTGCCGGAGGGGTTCGTTCCGGTCCCGTGGCCGTACGGTGAGATCTTCGTGCAGGTGCCGGTCGAGCATGCGAGTACCGACGCGCGCCGGGCACCGTCGCTCACGTTGGACGGCTTCCATCTGTTACGCGCCGTCCGTCGGCAGATACGGCGCGCGGCCACCCCGGCGACCGAGGTCGTCTTCGAATTGCCCGCGACCCTCGCCGACGAGGTCGACCGCCAAGCCCCCGTCATCGCGCGGTATCTCGGCGTGGGCCGGGTTCGCCTCGTGCAGGCCGGCGACGCGCTGCCGCCCGGGGCGGTCGCGTTCGGGCGGACACGGCGCGGCGAGCGGTGGCGAATCGTCCTCCCGGGCGTCGCCGGCCGCCCTCGAACGGTGAAGGTCCGCCCTCGACGCCCGGCGGCCCGGCGCATCTCCCTCCCGGACGACGACCGCACCATCGAGGAGGACGAGCCGCTCTTGCAGGACGACGAGGTGGAGCGTCAGCGAGCGGTCCGCGAGATCGTGGAACGCCTCGACGCCGAGCTCGGTCGCCCGCTGGTGGGGCCAGCGAAGATCCGCGCGGCGTGGGACGCGGGCTTGCGGACGTTCGAGGACTTCACTCGGGTGCCCTGGTCTACGTTGGCGGAGATCCCAGGATTCGGCCCCCGCGTCGCGCTGGAAGTGGTCCAACGCGTCGGCGTCAACCCCCCGACGGCCGAGATGCTCGCGGTCCCGCTGC
>JAKIWS010000058.1 GCA_022749895.1 Thermoplasmata archaeon | reverse complement strand
TTAGAGAGTTCACCATGCCCGAAGTCGTGATGACATGCGACTGGACGATGATGAGCAACCACCACGGGAAAGAGTTCCTGGGGTTCGGAACGACCACCCCGGCCTACCTCCTTCCGGAGAAGGCGTACCAGAAGCTGTTCTTTCCCACGATGCCGACCGACGAGAACGGCTACCCGGAGCAGGCGCCGTACGGGATGCGCAAAGTCGAGGCGTCGCTCATGGACGCCGGGATCGATGCCCGGATCGTCCACCCGAGCTACCTGGATCGCTACATGCCGGGCCCGGCGAAGGTGCTCCTCGTCAGCGGGCACGATTACTTCGGTCTGAATCCCCCGTCGTCGACGTTCGCCGGCCTGATGAAAAAGGAACCGCTCAACTGCGTGAACTTCAAACGGATGCTCACGCAGCCGTGCGTGCAGGAAGCCCGGAAGCAGGGGATGAAGCTCATCGCCGGGGGCCCCTGCGCCTGGCAGATCGCCCCGCCAACGCGCCAGAAGCTCCCGTGGATCGGGGAGTTCGTCGACTCGATCGGCGGGATCGATTCGGTCGTGGAAGGCGAGGCCGACGTCTTCGTGCCGCAGCTCGTCAAGAAGGCCCTGAACGACGAATTCCTACCTCCCCACGTCATCCTCACGCCGAAGGACGCTCCGAAGGTCGAGCAGATCTCCTCGATCCGGTACCCGAGCGTCAACGGGCTCATCGAGATCGGCCGCGGCTGCTGCCGGGGCTGCTCGTTCTGCTCCGTGACGACGCGCCCGACGCGCTGGTACCCTCTCGATAAGGTCGAAGAGGAGCTCAAGGTCAACGCGAAGATCGGCGTGCGGAAGGGCCTGCTGCACAGCGACGACGTCTACTTCTACGGCAGCCCGAACGTCATGCCCCGGGAGGAGAAGCTCCTGCCGCTCCTCAAGCTCGCGAAGCGGTACTACCGCCAGGTCGGTTGGAGCCACGTCGCCGTCGCGTCGCTCATGACGCGGCCGAAGCTCCTGGCCAAGTGCGGCGAGATCCTGCTCGACGACCACCAGAAATGGTGGGGGGTCGAGATCGGGGTCGAGACCGGGAGCCCTCGGATGATCACCGCGGCGATGCCCGGGAAGGTCGCGCCGTTCAAGGCCTCCCAGTGGCCGGAGCTCGTCGTCCAGGCCGCGGGCCTCCTCAACGACAACCACGTCTTCCCGGCGTGCACGTTCATCGTCGGGCTGCCGCAGGAGACGGAGGACGACGTGATCAAGACGATCGACCTCATCGACGACCTCTGGGACTTCCGCGCGATCTTGGTGCCGATGTTCTTCGTCCCCCTGGGGCACCTGAAGAACAAGGACTGGTTCTCACGCGACCGCATGAGCCCGCTCCAGCAGGAGCTGCTGAAGCGCGCGCTGACGCACGGCCTCCGCCAGTCGAAGTCGATGCTCCGTGAGTTCTTCGATTCCGAGGGTCCGAATACGGGGATGTACCGGGCGGTCTTCCGCGGGTTCATCGGTTTCCTCGACGGGTTGGCGCGGATGCACGGCCTCTACAGCCACCCCCGCAAGCGGGCGATCAACCTCGAGGACCCGAACCGGCACCCGGAGCGGCTGCCGCTTCCGACGATCCCGGTACGCGAGTAGCGCTCCTCACTCCTGGTCGGGGACCGGCGTCGCCCGCGCCACGGTTTCAGGGCGATGGACCGCCCGCGGGCGGTAGACGCCGGCCAGCGGATCGCTCGCGCGGCGCGTTCCCAGGACCCCGAGCGGGACCTCGAGCCCGTTGCCGTCGTAGGCCCGCCAGTTGCCGGCGTCGAACGGGTAGCCGAGGATCAGGTGGCGCTTCCCCCAGTGCCGGAACAGCGTCGTGTCGGCCTCCGACGGGTTCAGGGCGCCGGACGGGTGCGAGTGGACCGTCCCGCTCACCGCGAGGTCGACGGGGAGCATGTACAGTTGAAAATTCGCGTGACGACGGCCGGCGGTCGTGCCGGGCAGCAACAGCAGCTCGGCGATCACCCCGGGCGGGTCGGCCCGGAGGACCCCGCCGAACTCGTTCGGGTAGGCCGAGCGCGCGCAGGCGAGCGCGGAATCGAGGCAGCCGCGCGTGATCGCGGTCGGCGACGAGCCGAGCCGGCCCGTCCCCGGGGGGCGCTTACGTTGTGGGCGGAAGATCGGCATGCGACCCCGGCGGGCGCTCCACGTCGGTCCAGGGGAGGATCTTCTTTCCGCGCAGGCGGTCGAAGAAGTGCGGGTGAAACCGGACGAAGGTCGCCTGGCGCGCGGAACGGTAGACGGTGACGGAGCCTCCCCCGGGAAGACGCGTTTCGCCCTGCCCGTCGACCACGATCACCCCGTCCTTCCCCGTCTCGAGCAGGCGCACGGTCACCGACTTGAGCGGGTCGACGACGACCGTGCGGGGCGTTGCTCGGAACGGGGCGAGCGCCGCCACGACGATCGCGGCGACCGCCGGGTCGATGATCGGTCCGAGCGCCGAGAGCGCGTACGAAGTCGAGCCGGTCGGCGTCCCGAGGATGACGCCGTCGGCGCGGAGCTCGCCCACGGGTTCGCCGTTGACCGCGATCTCGAAGTGGCGCATCTTGGCGACCTGGGAGGTGTGGACCACGACCTCGTTGGTCGCGTCCGGGAGATTGACGCCGTCGACGTGGGCGGCCAGCTTCATCCGGGATTCCAGCACGAAGTCGCCACGAAGCAGTCGCTCGATCGCCGCCGCGAACTCGTCGGTCGACGCGCCATCGACCTCGGCCAGAAACCCGAAGGTGCCGGCGTTGACGGGCAGGAGGGGCACCGTCGTTTGCTGCAGGGCGTAGAGGAACGTACCGTCCCCGCCGATCGCGACCAAGGCGTCGGCCGAAAGCTCGGAGAGGGCGGCCGAGGGGAGAGAGCCACCGAGGGCGTCCGCGGTCTCTTGGCTGACGATCACGTCGCCCCGCGTCGCGACGGTGTCGATCGCCCGGCGGGCCAGTTCGAGCGCTTTCGGCTTCTGCGGGTTCGCGGTGATGCCGATCCTCACAGATACCCTAACTCCGCCGCAGCGTCGGCGAATTTCCCATCGCCCCAGGCGAGAACGCTCGTGCGCTGCCCGATCTCGAGCGGCAACCCGGCGAGGCTCACGCGCGCCCGGTTCGCGATGCCGCCGCCCGACTCTTCCAGGATGAGCGCGGCCGCCGCGATATCGGTGACCCGCAGGTTCCGACCGGTCGTGTCGTTGTCGAAGAGGTACGCGTCGGCCCCGCCCTGCGCGACCATGAGGAGCTCGAACGAGGCGCACCCCAACGAGCGGATCCGACGGCCCTTCGCCGCGAGTCGCACGGCCGTCTCCGTCGCATGGCGCCCCAAGTTGACGTAGAAGATCTCCGCCTTGGGGTCCCAAGGGCGCGTACGAATGGGACGACCGTCCCGGAACGCCCCGCCCCCGCGGACCGCCCAGTAGGTGGTGCCGCGGTGGAGGTCGTGGACGACCCCGATCTTCACCCCGCCCAAATTCGTCCGTCCGAGCGCGAGCGAGACGGTGGAGAACGGAAGGCCGCGGAGCACGTTGTGGCTGCCGTCGATCGGGTCGACGACCAGGAGATCGCCCCCACCTCGGGACACATGGCCGGCTTCTTCACTGAGCACGTCCCAGTCGACCCCTTCGGCCTCGAGCGACGCGAGGACCTGGCTCTCCGCGAGCCGGTCGATGCTCTCCGTGGGGGTGCCGTCCGCGCCCATCGCCACGACGTCGGCGCGATGGGGGGAGGTCATCGCCTGGCCGACGACGCCGTGCACGGCCGCACAGATCCGGAAGAGGACTTCCAACTCCGGAGCGTAGGCCGACGGCATCGAGGCGCGGACCGGCCCCGCCGTAATAGAGCCTCCCCCGGAGGAATCGAGCTTCGACCGCCGTGACGCTTCGCCCTTTGCGTTGAGCGTCACTCCTTTAACCCCGGCCGGCACGCGCGGCCCGTGGAACTTCAGTTTCTCGGCGGAGCCTCCGAAGTCGGCTCGCTCGGTCTCGTCGTCCGTGACCAGGGGCGGACGCTGCTTTTCGACTACGGCATGACGCCGTCCGATCCTCCGACTTACCCTCGGCCGCTTCCCGTCAACACCGACGTGGCGTTCCTGACGCACGCGCACCTCGACCACTCCGGGATGCTTCCGCTCCTGAGCCGGATGCCGCAGGCACGGGCGGTCGCGACGCCGGTCACCGTCGCCGTCGCCGACCTCCTGACGCACGACGCGCTCAAGGTCGCGAAGCTCGAGGGCTACCTCCAACCGTACACGACCCACGACATTCGCACGCTGCACCACCGGTTCACCGCCGTAGAACAGCGCGGCGTCTACCGGCACAAGGGCGTCGAGGTCGAGCTGATCCCGGCCGGGCACATTCCCGGCGCGACGATGTACCGGTACCGCGGGGACCGCGACCTCGTCTTCACCGGGGACATTCAGACGATCCCGACGCATCTGGTCGGTGGGGCGGAATCGGTCAACTGCGACGTGCTGGTCATCGAATCCACGTACGCCGGCCGGGAACATCCCGACCGCCAGGAGACCGAGCGCAAGTTCCGCGACAAGGTCGCGGAGACCGTCGAGCGCGGCGGCAAGGCGATCGTGCCGGCGTTCGCCGTCGGCCGCGCGCAGGAGGTCGTGATGTCGCTCGCCTCGTCCGGGCTCGAAGTGTGGCTCGACGGGATGGCGCGCAAGGTCAACGAGATCTATCGGGCCGCCCCGACGTACCTCATGGACGCGAAACGGTTCGAGCGCGCCCTCGGCGCCGTGCACATCGTCGGGAGTGCCAGCGAACGCCGTCACGCGCTCCGGGAGGCCGACGTCGTCGTCACGACGGGCGGGATGCTGGACGGCGGTCCGGTCCTCTACTACGTGGGCGAACAGTACCGCGACCCGAACAGCTCGATCCTCCTGACCGGCTACCAGGTCGACGGGTCGAACGGTCGGCAGCTGCTCGATCAGGGCACGATGACGATCGATGAAGTGACGATCCGACCGGAGTGCGAGGTGCTCAAGTTCGACTTCTCGGCGCACAGCGGGCACTCCGAGCTCGTGAAGTTCGCCAAATCCACGAAGGCCGAGAAGATCATCCTGATGCACGGCGACCAGCGCGGGAGCCTCCTGGAGTCGCTCAAGGACGAGTTCGAAGTTCTCCTCCCGGAGAACGGGCACAAGTTCACGATCTAGATCGGACCGAGCTCCGCCTCGGGAGCGTCGGAGTCGACGGGCCGCGCGGAGCGCAGGAGCGCCTCGACCCGGCGGCGCAGCTCGTCGAGACCCTCGCCCGTCTGGGCGGAGATGACCAAACGCTCGGTCGGCCGCCGGAGAAGGTCGGCCTTCGTCTCGACTTCGAGGATCGGCACGCTCGGGAACTCCGCACGCCACCGCGTCGCGAGCGCCTCTTGGTCGGCGAGCGGGTAGCCGCACGTGCCCGACGGATCGAGGAGGAACACCACGACCGCCGCGGCGCCGCGCACGGCCGTCTTCGCCTCGCGTTCGGCCGGATTCGTCCGGCCGACGCGTCCGAGCACGCCCGGCGTGTCGACGAATTCCACGCGGTCGAACCCCAGGTCGGCGTGACCGACCGCGACCAACCGCGTCGTGAACGGGTAAGCCGCGATCTTCGGGCGGGCGGTCGATAGGGCCCCGATCAGCGTCGACTTGCCGGCGTTGGGGAATCCCGCGACCACGACCGTCGAGCCGCCCGGGTCGAGACGCGGCCGGTCCTTGAGAAAGCCGCGCGCCTTCTGGAGGTTCCGGACATCGACCTCGACCTCGCGGACGAAGCTCGCGAGCCGGCCGTAGAATCGCCGGACCGCATCCGCGAGCTGGTCCGACTCGACGAGCTTCGGCAGCTCGCGCTCCGCGTCGCGCCGGAGGTTGCGGATCCTCTCCTCGGCGTGGCGAAGTCGCATCAGCGAGCGCGGCATCGTTCCGGATCCGTACGCTTCGTCGAGGAGCGAACGCTGGAACGGGCTCAGGTCCTTGGCGGAGAGTCCCTTGACCTCGGTGTGCAAGCGCCGGAGGACGACGGCGCTCGACCGGACGATCTTGAGGAGCGCCCGTCGCCGCGAGCGGTCGAGGCGGGAGGTACCGTGGGCGTTGACCCGGTACGCGCGCCGGAACGCGGAATCCAGGATCTCCGCCGTGATGGGGGTCCCGGGCCGCCGGGCGGTCGAGGCCGTCCGCTCTTCCCGGCCCTTTTTCGGACGCGGACCCTGCGGCATCGGGCGCGCCAACAAGGTGACCACCATGACGCTTGTCCCCTCGGGGCGGGCTCCTTCAGCTCCGGGACCGCCGCGGCGCGATCGTCCGCCCCGCGCCGACCGAAGCGATATATGGGACACCCGTCTCGCGCGCCAACCGGTGTCCCTTCGTGGCAAAGTGGATTCCGGATGAGCCGTCGGACGAAGCCGCTCTGCTGAGCGAGCTCGGCCTCTCGGATATCGAGCGGCTGTTCGAGGACATCCCCCGCAAGGTTCGCATCGGCCGGATCGGCGTCGCCCCCGGCCTCGACGAGGCCGCGGTCGCGGCGTCGGTGGGCAAGATCCTGGCCCGGAACCGACCGTACTCCGCGTTCACCTCGTTCCTCGGCGGTCGCCTGCCGACGCGCTTCCTACCGGCGGCGGTGGACGCGATCCTGAGTCGCAGCGAGTTCTACACCTCGTACACACCGTACCAGCCCGAAGCCAGCCAGGGGATGCTGCAGGCCCTCTTCGAGTTCCAGAGCCTTTGGGTCGAATTGACCCAGCTCGACGTCGCGAACGCGTCGATGTACGACGGGGCAACCTCCGCCGGGGAGGCGATGCTCCTCTGCCGACGGATCCACGAGGGGACCCGTTTCCTCGTTCCGGCGAGCCTTCCCTGGGAGGAGAGGAGCGTGCTCGCGAACTACGGGAGCGGATTCGGTCTCACGATCACGGAGATCCCGTTCGACCCCGGCAGCGGCGCCCTGGACCTCGAGGCGGTGCGCGCCGAGCTCGCCCGCGGCGGCGTCTTCGGGATGCTCGCCGACCTTCCGAACGGCTTCGGGCACATCGACCCGGCGCTCCCCGACCTGAAGGGCCTCCTCGGCTCCGTCCCCCTCGTCGTCGTCGCGGACCCTCTCGCCCTCACCGTGCTCGAGCCCCCGGGGGCGTGGGGCGCCGACATTGTCGTGGGCGAGGGGCAGGGGTTCGGCGCGCCGCCGTCGTTCGGCGGACCGCTGCTCGGACTGTTCGCGTGCCGCCGCGAGCACGTCCGCTTCGCCCCCGGTCGGATCGTCGGCGCGACGCAAGACCCCGAGGGACGCCGCGCGTACACGTTGACGCTCCAGACCCGGGAGCAGCACATCCGACGTTCCCGGGCGACATCGAACATCTGCACGAACCAATCGCTTCTGGCACTCGCCTTCGTGGTGTACGCCTCGGTCGTCGGGGCGCGGGGCTTGGCCCGGCTCCAGGCCGCGAACGCCGAGAAGGCGCGGGCCCTGGCCGCGGGGTTGGGCCGGGTCGAGGGGCTGCGCGCCCCCCGATTCTCGGCTCCCTTTCTGGCCGATTTCGCTATCGAGATCGGCCGCGGCACGGCCACGGAATACCTCGACCGGGTGCGACGTAAGAAGGTGCTCGGGGGGTATCCGCTACGCGACCCGCGGCCGGGCCATCCCTCTCCGTTCGGTGAGCTGGTCCTGACGTCCGCGCACGAGGGGACGGACGACCGAGCGATCGAACGGTACGCCCGGGCCGCCTCCGCGGCCTTGGGACGCGCGGAGGCGAGCCCGTGACGTTCCGGCAAGCCCGCTGGGACGAACCTCCGATCTGGGAGGTCGGACGGGAAGCGGACGAGGCGGTCCCCGTGATCCCGGGGCTCCCCGAGCGGTGGCACCGGTCGCATCCGGTCCGGTGGCCCGAGCTCTCCGAGCTCGAAATCCTTCGACATTTCACCCGGCTTTCGCAGATGAACTTCGGGATCGAGACGATGACGTACCCGCTCGGGTCGTGTACGATGAAGTACAATCCGAAGGTCTCGGAGCGGCTCGCGCGGCTTCCGACCGCGGCGGAGCTCCATCCCGGCCAGCCGGTCGAGACGGTACAGGGGGCCCTCGAGATCCTTTGGAGGCTCGAACGGGCGCTCGCAAAGGTGACCGGGCTTTCCGAGGTCTCGCTACAGCCGGCGGCCGGCGCGCACGGCGAGCACGCCGCGCTGCTCATGACGCGGGCGTACTTCCACGATCGGGGCGAACTCGCCCAGCGGACGGAGGTCCTCCTCCCCGATACGGCGCACGGGACCAATCCCGCCTCGGCGGCGATGGCCGGATTTACCGCGCGCGAGATCCGGTCGCGGGACGGGTGCGTCGACGTCGACGCCCTTCGCGCCGCCGTTTCCGAGCGGACGGCGGCGTTCATGCTGACGAATCCGAACACCGCGGGGCTCTTCGAGACCGAGATCTCCGCGATCGCGGACGCGGTCCACAATGTCGGGGGGATCCTGTACTACGACGGGGCGAACCTGAACGCGATCCTGGGGGTCACGACCCCCGGCCGGATGGGCTTCGACGTGGCCCACCTCAACCTGCACAAGACGTTCGCGACGCCGCACGGCGGCGGCGGTCCGGGGGCCGGTGTCCTCGCGGCCGGCGACAAACTGGCGCCCTATCTACCGGTCCCACGGATCGTGAAGCGGGGTCGTCGCTTCACGCTGGATTACGACCGACCGAAATCGATCGGCAAGATCAAGACGGCGTACGGGAACTTCGGCCTCGACCTCCGGGCGTACGCGTTCCTCATCGCGCATGGGGAAGAGGGGCTCCGGCACATCGCCCGCCGCGCGGTCTTGAACGCGAACTACGCGGCCAAGAAGCTCGGCCGACATCTCCCGCGACCGTTCCGGCCGCTCGTGAAGCACGAGTTCCTGCTCTCCGGGAGTCCGCTCCGCAAGCGGGGCCTGCGCACGCTCGACCTCGCCAAACGGCTCCTCGACGAGGGCGTGCACGCCCCGACCGTCTACTTCCCTTCCCTGGTCGAAGAGGCCCTGATGATCGAGCTTCCGGAAACGGAGAGCCGGCGCGAGGTCGACGCCTACATCGCCGCCGTCGAACGATCGCTCGCGGACACCGACGAGAACCTCCGGACCGCGCCGCACCACCTTGCCGTCGGGCGGGTCGACGAGGTGCGCGCGGCGCGTGAGCTCCTGCTCTCGTGGCGCGACCTTCGCTCGGCGGGCGCAAACCTTGAAACCTCGACCCCGCCTGCGCCCCCCTGATGAAGGCCCGGATCCGCTCCATCTTTGAGAAGCTCGAGATCGCTCCGGACGCCCTCATCTTCGCGAACGGCCTCGACACCCACCTCGACCAGTCGTTCTTCTACGCGTTCGACGTCCCCAGCGGGCTGTTCGAAGGCGGTTTCCTCATCGCGCACCCGGACGGTCGGGCCGACGTCATCTCCTCCCCCCTCGAGGAGGAGACCGCCCGCCGCGCCGCCCAGGACGACCCGGATATCACCGTCCACGCCCCGAGCGGGAAGGCGGAGCGCGAGGAGTTGTTCACGAAACTCGCTCCCAAGGC
>JAKIWS010000057.1 GCA_022749895.1 Thermoplasmata archaeon | reverse complement strand
TCACCGACGTCGAGCGCCGACTGCACGGTGTCCCGGACCTGGTCGGTCGGGAACGGCAGCCCTTCGAGCTCGAGCGCGCGTCCGTGGGCGACCAGCGCATCCAGTCGGCCCGTGAGCTCGGGGCGGGCCTCCTCGACGGCCACCGCCTAGCCCTCCACGAGCGGTTCGGCGCTCAAGGTCATCATGAGGCGCGTGAGCGTCCGCTCGGCCTCGTCGAGCTTGCGGGAGCGCAGCAGCTCGGTCGCGCGCCGGATCTCGGCGGCCGCCTCGAAGGCGACCTCGCTATCGTGGGGCAGCGAGCGGACCCGGGCCGCGAGTTCGCGCGCGCGGTGCAGCAGCCGCTCGAGCGTCGCGGGGGCCGCGTCGGCCGGCGGCGCCGAGATCGGACGGTCGTCGACCGCGGGGATCGTGCGGGCGGGCTCAACGATCGTCGCCGGGGGCGCCGGCTCTGGCTCGGGCGGGGGGATCGATTTCAGTACCTCGCGAAGTTCGCGCAGGCTCACCGTCGCCTCGGTGAGTCGTCCGCGCCGAAGGTGGCGAGCCGTCTCGCCATGCAGTGCTCGGGCCCGGCGGCTCGGGGGGTGGTCGGTCGGATACGCGCCGAGGATTTTGGCGTGCTCGGCGAGCTCCGCCTCGACGAGCGGGGGGAGAGCTTCATGCAGCAGCATCAGCGCGCGCGCCGCGGTCTGGGCGGCGGAATCCAGTGTCGCGACGCCGACGGGCGAGAGGCCTAGCATCGCGCGCACCTGCGCGACGTCGGACTCGACCTCGGGGATCGCCTTCCCCGCCGCCTTGATGGCGGTCCGAAGCTGGTCGATCTGCCCGAGCAGCCCCTTGAGCCCGCGCCAATCGCTCTCGACACGGACCAAGTCGGATTCCGTGCTGCGCAGGAGATCGATCGCTCCCGTGCGGTCGTTCGCATCGAACCGCTCCCGGATCTTACCGAAGGCGACCGAAAAGTCCGCGCCGACGCCGTCGTCGGTCAGGACCGTCTGGCGGTGCTCGAGCTCGTCCAGCCGACGCGCGCACAGGTCGCGCGTCTTGGCTTGGGCACGGGCGAGCGTGCCGCGGAGGAGGCTCAGGGCCTCACTCACGCGACCGTCGGCCTGGGTGAGCGCGGCCTGCCGCATGTCGCTCGCTCCCTCCGACGTGTCCTCGCCCAACTCCCGAACCAAGGCGAGCTGGCTCCGCACTTCGCCCGCCAGACGGTGACAGAGCTCCGCCTGGGGATCGCGGGCCGCGATCGCCGGTCGCAGGATCGACGAGGCACGCCGGCCGCCCCGCTCGGACGACGTCGGAGCGAGTTCCGGCTCCTCGGCCAGGTGCCGTGCGTCCGGGGCCAGGGCGACCGGGAAGCCGCACACCGCGCACGCCGAAGCGCCCTCGATGAGCGGCTTCGAGCAGATCGGACAGTCAACGGGCACGACGCCTCCCACTCAACCGAACCAGTAGGAAACCGGCAGGCGCCCCCTTAACCTCTTGGACCTCGGCCTGCGGAGTCGTATACCCGGCCGGCCGTAGCTCGCGCCCGCGCGCCGTCGAGCGGGTCAAGTTCACGGCCGACGCGGAGTGGCTGCGGGGGGTGTCCGACCGGTGGCACCCGCCGTCTCTCGGCGTCGGCGCAGCCAGAGCACCTCCGCGAGGACGAGCCCAACGAGGAGGAGCGGGACGAGGACGAGCGACCAGAACTGCAACGAGCCGACGACCAATCGCGCCCCGAACGGCGCCTCGATCCCGCCGCCGGGCGTCCCCCCTTGGTTGCACGGGACGAGGAGCGACCCGCACGGGACCACGAGGTCCGTCGATCGTGTCAGGTAGATCGTGAGGAACACCGGCGGCGAATTCACGTGGAGGCTCGCGGAGGTCCCGTTCGTCACGTACCCGGGAGCAATCGCCTCGATCGAGTAGACCGCCGGGGGCACTTGGAACCAGACGAACGATCCGGCCGTCCCGACGTGCCAGAGGCCGAGGTAGTAGAGCGGACCATCGGGGATGGAGATCGAGAGCGTGAGGTTGGCGCTCGGGATCGCTCGGAGCGTGTGGATGTCGAGCACCGTGACGGTGACGTCCGGCCCCGGGACGGTTTGCAGCACGACCGTCACCGAATGGACGGCCGATTCGGGGACGAGCACGATCTGCTGAATTTGCGAGGGAGGGGGCGGTACGTTCGGCTGGAAGCCGTACGCCTGGACGAACAGAGAGTACCACCCGGCCGGGACGAGGAGGGCCGCCGTCCCGGTGGGGTTGGTGTACGACGAGACGCCCGTCGACGGATTGGAGAGCAGGCTCACCTGCACGAAGGCTCCCGGGATCGGGTACTGTACTAGATTGAGGTACGAAACCCCGTAGACGTCGACCTCGAGCGTCCCGGCGCGCACCAGGGTCAGGTTGGCCGCCACCGTCGTGCCGCCCAGGACCGTCGCGCGGGTGGTGTTGTTCGCGTACCCCGGGAGCGACCCGTTCACTCCGAGCGCTCCCACAGGGAGATGCGTGAAATTCGCCCACCCGTAGGCATCGCTCCGAGTTTGGGCGACGAGCCCGAGGTTGCTGGAGACCCACACCAGCGCCGCGTTGAGGGGCCCTCCTCGAAGGCCGCGCACGTGGACCGAGAGGTTGCCAAAGTCGGGACCGGAGGGGATGCGGAGCTTCGGCTCGACGCCGCAGAGCCCCGCCGTGGGGGGAGCGGTCCTCTCCGGGAGGAGATTGGAATCGAGGGCGAACAGGCTCGGCGCTTCGCCCGACGCGACGGGACTCCCGCCCAGGACCAGCATCCCCGGGCACGGGCCCGCGGCGACGAAATCCGCGGCGCTACCAAACCGGGCCGAGGGGATCGCATCCGGCGACGCCACGCTCGTCCACGTCGAGTTCGCGGCGTACCACGCGAACGTCTCGTTGAGGGGGAACATCGTTCCGCTCAAGAGGCGGTACCCCCCGAACAAGATCGCCGCTTGGTCGACCGAATCCCAGACCCACGCCGAGCCGCCAAGTCCGGGGATCACCGGACCGGAGGCGGCGGCCCACGGGGACCAGTCGCCGAACGGGTACGAGAGTTGCCAGCCGGTCGCGGAGCATTGACGCGCACATCCCCCTAGGAGAAGGAACTCGCGCAACGGGGGCACGAACGTCAACACCGCGTCTGTGCGAGGGGGCGGGCCCCGCACGAGGCCGAGCGGGTACCAGTGGGGAGACGAGAGGTTGAACGCCCACGTATCGTTCCAGAGGACCGACGCGACGCCCCCGGTGACCGGAAAGCCCGGGTCGGAGCCCCCTTCGAGCACGAGGACCGAAGCGGCGAGGTCGGCGGCGGTCGCCGCACCTTCACGAGGAGGCGGCGGCGCCCCGACGATCCCGTTGAGGTTCTGCCAGCGATGCTGGCCGAAGTAGTAGAGCCACGTGGAGTTGTCGCAGGCATTCGTGGTGAGGTTCACGACCCCGCCGAAGAGGACGGCGACGCCGCGCGCGGGGTCGGCGGTGAAGCTGAAGTTCGCTCGGGGGGACGGGGCGACGGCTCCGCGGGGCAGCGGCACCCACGAGCGGTTGCTGAGGTTGAGGATCAGCGTGGTAGCGCTCAGGCCCTGGGCGCTCTCCCCCCCAAAGAGAACGGCTTCCCCCGCCGCAGGGTCGATCGCGAATCGACTTCCCTCCCCACCCCACCCCGGAGGAGTACCTCCTGCGACCTGCATCGGGACCGACTCCCAATCCATCAGCGCGACGGGGGTCGCGTACACCACGAGAATTCCGGCGGACCGGCCCGTGGACATAGAAAAGTCGACCGTGACAGTGTACGTTCCCGGCGACAGAAGCGCGGTCGCGAACCCTCCGAGGACCGTCCCCGCCCGGACCGGACCTCCCCACGGACCGACCTCCTGGAACGGCGCCGAGATTCCCGCAAGGCTGGAGACGTTCCGCTCGACGCCGACGAGGAGGGCGAAGGTTGGGACGGAGAAGCTCAGGGCCAGGCTCTGCGTCAGCGAGGCATTCGCGGACTCCCCGGCCACGGCGAGGGCCGCATTGAGCCCCATCCCGTCGATCACGGAGTAGGGACCCGTCGAGCCGTTGACGCTCCCGTTCGGGTTGGTCGACCGTCCGAGGAGCGCCGCAGACCCCCCGCCCACGTTGGCGAGGTGGTCGTCGAGCGAGAAGTTGGACCCCAGATAGCCGCGGCCGGCCGTGAGGCCGAGGTAGACGTAGGTGCATTCGCCGACCGGGAGCGTCACCTGACCCGTGTAGGACTCGACGGTCGGGGTCGGGAGAGCATCGGTGGTCGAGCACGCGCCGCGGGGTGGAAGACTCGACGGGGAATGGACCGCTGTGCTGGGAGTCGTAGCCGCGGGGTCGAGGCCGAGCCGAGTGGGTCGCGCCGGAACTGCGGGTCCAGTCGGTAGAAGGAGTACGGAGGGAAGGAGGGCAACGACCACGGTAACGATCGCCGCGAGCCCAACGACGCGCCCCCGACCGGTTCCGGGTCCGATCACAAGGGTCCGAATTTGGCGATGCACGGTGCGTGTTCCGGCCTCCCCGCGCGACCCTGGGCCGTTTCCCGGGCTCGGACAGGGCGGTCGACCCCTCAATTCGGCGCCTCAGTATCAACTCGCCCCCTCTTTATTGTCCGACGATTAGCGTCCCCGGGCTCTCCGTGTTCGCTGATCGAAGGAAAGTCGCTACCTCGGCGGGCGCCCCGTCGGCCACCCCCCCGGTGGTTCGGCCCCTGGAGGTGCCGGTCGTCACCGAGACGAAGCGCCTCATGGGTCGGGGCGAATCGGGCCGGGCGGTCCGCTTCGCGTACCCGGCGGCGCTGACCGATGCGGCCCGCGCGTTCGGATGGCAGCTCTCCGGTGCGGCTACGAATCGAGAAACGCTCGCCGTCTTCACCGACCAGGCTCCCCCCCACTTCGTGACGCACCTCGCCCGCCTCTACGCGCTCTACGAACCCGCGCGGTACGGACGGGAGTCGCCGCCGCTCGTGGAAGACCCAGTCCAGATCCTCCTGAGCCTGTACTCCTTCGCACCCATGTGGATGCTCTACGCGCAGACCGGAGCGCGACCCGCGACGACGCCGTCTTCGGGTGGGAAATCGTTGCCGGCGGCCCCACCGCCGAGCGACCCGCAGGGGGGATGACCGCCCGATGGACCCGATCGACGCGGTCCTATCGGCCCTCACCGGCGGAGCGATCGGATTCACCCCGGTCGCGGGGGGGTTCGTGCTGATCGGCGGTGCCCTGATGGGGTGGCTCATGTGGGCGAGGATCGTTCGTTCGCCGTTCTTGCGACCCCGACCGACCCGTCACGCGCCCCGCGTGGACGCCGTCGCCCGGGTCCATTCGGCGCTCGACACGCCGCGCCTCTCCGACGTCGCGCGGCTGTGGCAGGAGCACCTCGCCGACACGCTTCTCCGGACCACGGGGCGAACCTGGCATCACCTCGGTTGGCTCTACCTCGGGGACTCGGGACTGGACCCGACGGTGGCCCGCGAGCTGCGCGCCCTGGGCCGATCGCTTCTGCAGGTCCACCACGCGCTCGTCCGCGACGAAGCGGAACGGGACGTCATGATCATCGACACGGGCCGTGCCGGCCCTCCGGACCCTCGCCTGACGGCCCGGCTCGGACGCCTCACGCTGCGAACGGCGCGGGCGGTGGCACGACTCGAGCAGGCGCCCCCGCTCGTCCCTCTCCCGGGCTATCCCCGGCCGAACGCGGCATCGCCCGTCCGTTCGTCGGCGGCGATAGGAACATGATGTCGTTCAGCGACCCTCGAAGCGCCGGAACGGGGCGATGACGTCGCCCGACCCACCCGCCGGCAACGGCCCGACCCCCGCGACCGGCCCGGCGGCCGCGGAGCCTCCGGCCGGCGTGGTACCGCACGTGGTGGAGGTCCCCTCGGCCCCGCCGGCCGGCGTGGCGCCGCCGTCGGTCCTCGCCGAACTCCAGCGAACGATCGGCACTTCGGTCGTCGGGTCGGAAAAAGTGGTCCGGCTGCTCGCCGTCGCGCTCACCGCGGGCGGGCATGTCCTGCTCGAAGGCGTGCCGGGGCTCGCCAAGACCTACCTCGTGCGCTCGTTCGCGAACTGCCTCGCCCTCTCGTTCAAGCGCATCCAGTTCACCCCGGACATGCTGCCCTCCGACGTCATCGGCGCCGTCGTGATCGACCCGCGCACCCGCGGATTCGAATTCCGGCCGGGTCCGGTCTTCGGGAATGTTATCTTGGCGGACGAGATCAACCGCGCCTCGCCGAAGGTGCAATCCGCCCTGCTGGAGGCGATGCAGGAGCGGCAGGTGACGGTCGAGGGCCGGAGCTACCCGCTCCCGAACCCGTTCATCGTCATCGCCACCGAGAACCCGATCGAGCAGGAAGGAACGTACCCGCTGCCCGAGGCCGAGCTCGACCGGTTCCTGTTCCGGATCCTGCTCACGTACCCGACCGCCGAGGAGGAGCTGCAGATCCTGCGCAGCCGGTCGGAGGTCGGGGATCTCTACCCCGACCACGCGGTCGTAGGCCCGGACGAGATCCTCCGCTACCAGGCCCTCGCCCGCGGGGTGTTCGCGCACGCGGACGTCCTGGGGTACCTCGCCGCCATGGTGCGGGCGTCCCGCGTCGAACCCCGGGTCCTGTTCGGCGGCTCGCCCCGGGCGGCGGTCCAATTCCTCAACGCCGCGAAGGCCTCCGCCCTGTACTCTGGGCGGTCGCACGTCGTGCCGGACGACGTGAAGGAGCTCGCGTTCCACGTGCTCAACCACCGGCTCGTCCTCCATCCCGAAGCGCTCGCGCAGCAGATCGCCTCCGGGCGCGGCACGACGGAGGACCTCCTCCGGGCCGTCGTCACGACGCTCCTCGACCACACCGAGGTGCCCCGCTAGGCGGGGCAGCGAGCGCGGGGCGGACCGGGCGACGCGATGATCACCCAGAGGGGCTGGGCCGTCATCGCCGCGGGTCTCGCGACGTTCGCCGTGGCCCTCTTCACGCTCAACCTTCTCATCTTCCTGATCGCGATCATCGTGGTCGCGGTCGCCGCGACCGAGATCGTCACGTTCTCGCTGACCACCTGGAAATTCCAGCCGAGCTGGTTCGTCCCGAGCCGGATCGACCCGCGCGAACGGATCGGTTCCGGCGGCATCGGCATCTTCGCGATCACCTTGACCCACGTCGGGCCTCGCGGGTTCTGGGCGGAGGTGTACGACACCGTCCCGGCGTCGTTCGACGTCGTCGACGGCGCGCCCCGCCTCCAGAGCTGGTGGGCGCGTGGAGCCTCGATGACGCTCGCGTACGCCGTCCGTCCGACGTTCCGCGGCGTCTACGCGGTCGGACCCACGATCGTCGTCGCGCACGACCCGATGGGGCTCGCCTTTCGCGTGACCGTCCTCCCGACGCGCCTGACCGTCACGGTCGCCCCGCCGTTCCCGACCACGCGCGTGACCCAACTCGGTCACCGGATGCCGAACCGGATCAGCGGCTCCACCCTCCTTCGGCGGCGGGGCTTCGGCACCGAGTTCCGGTCCCTTCGACCGTACGGTCCGGGGGACGACGTCCGGAGCATCGCCTGGAAACGGTCGACCCCGGAGCAGCTCATCGTCCGCGAGAGCGAGCAGGAGAGCCGGGAAGAGTTCGTCGTCGTGCTCGACGCGGGCGCCGCGATGGGGAGCGGTCCGGCCGGGGCGACCGCCTTCGACCACGCCACCGACGCCGCGGGCTTGTTGAGCTCGTACGTCGCGCACCGGGAGGATCGCCTCGGGTTGCTCGTGTACAGTGACCAAAAGGTCGAATGGATCCCCCCGGGGCGCGGCGCGCGTCACGCGCTGACCGTAGCGCATAGTCTGACGCGGGTCCACCCGGCCCCGGGAACGTTCGACATCGGGGGCGCGTTGCGGTTCCTCGCGACGCGGCTGCGCGGTCGTGCCCAAGTGCTGGCCTTCACGGCGCTCAACACCCCGCTCACGAACTTCCCCCGGGACCACGCCGAGTTTGCGACGCATGGGCACCGGCTCCACCTGTTCGTCCCGCGGATCCCGGGGCTGTACCCGGCGCCCACGGGCTCGCTGAGTACGGCGGCGGTGGACCTCGCGACCCGGATCGAGGAGGCCCGGGCGACGGTGGCGCTCACGACCGTCCGACGTCGCGGCGTTCCGACGTTCCTCTACGACCAATCCGGTGCGACCGCCCGGCTCCTCACCGTGTATTCGCGCCTCCGCGCGTGGGGGGTAGCGTGGTGAAGCTCTCCCTTCCGCGCCTGCTGCTCGTCCTCCCCCTGGTCGGCTACACGGGCTACGTGATCCTTCGGCCCGGACTCGCGTGGACGCCCGAGGCCGCTGTTGCGTCGGTGCTCGCCGTCGTCGCCGGGGTCCTCCCGGTCGTCGCGCCGCGTCGTTGGGTCGGGAGCTGGGCGCCGTTCGCGGCGATCCTCGTTGGCTCGGCCGCGGCGACGGTGACGACGCTGCTCCCCCCGAACGCCCTTCCCGATTGGGTGGGAGCACTGTTCCTCGCGCTCGGGGTCGCGGGGGTCGTGAGCGTTCCGCTCGTCGCGCCGCTCTGGGCGTCCCTGGCGCGACGCTCTGCGGCGTCGCAGCTGTTGCTGATCGTTCTCGGGATCTTCTCGACGGTCCTGGTCGTCCAGGCCGAGCTCGTAGCGCAGGTGGCGGCGAATCCGGCCCCGGTCGTGTCGCTCCCGGCCGCGGTCGACAACGTCGACGGCGCCCAGGCCGCGGCGTTCGTCGCGAACGTGCTCGGGCACGGCCCGGCGTCGCAGCCGCCGCTGTCGAGCGCGCTCGACCCGGTCTTCGTCCTGGTCGCCCTTGTCGCCCTCGCCGGCGCCCTCCTGTCCTGGACGATTCCGCAGACGGACCGCGGCGTTTCCCTGGTGGTCGCCGAGCCCGCCCCCGCGCTCCGGCTCCGGCGCGCAGACCCGCTGCGGTTCGTCGCCCCGGAGGAGCGCGCGCTACTCGGGCTCGCGTCCGCCCCGGCGCGACCGCCCCTCGCCGGATTCCCCGGGATCCTTCCCATCAGCGTCGCTGCGGTCGCCTGCATCGCGTTCGTCACCGGCGCGGCGCTGTACGCGCGGGCGGTGCTCCCGGTCCTGGGGCTCCTGGTGGCGGTGGGGGTCGCCGCCGTGTACGTCGTGGGCCGTCCGCCGCTCGGCCGGCTCAGCCGCCGGAAAACGTTGGCACCACCGTGAGCCGCTGCCCGGCGTGAACCGGCGCGTCGAGCGGAAGGGGGGTCTCCCCGTCGAGGACGGCGGAGCCCTCGGCCGGAGCGCCGATCGCCCGGAGGGCGTCCCGGACGGTACTCCCGCCGGGAAGTTCGACCGAGCGACGATCGCGCCGGCCGGCCCGGACGAGCTCGAGATCGAGCCGGACGACGGCGGGGGAGGCGCTGAGGGGGAGAGTCTCCGGTGCGGCGGCGCCGGCCGCCGTACCCTTTGAACTCCCGCGATGCATACGCACCACCAGATCTCGAATCTGGCGCCTTGGCCGGGCTAGGCTACCTCAGCACCCGGCCTACCGAGGCGGGTCCCCGCTTAAAATCTGTCGTCAGCGCGGGGCCGCGCCGCGGGCGCGCGGGCGCCGGACCGGCGGGGGTGGCACGGCCAGGGCCGCCTTCACCGCGGTGAGGACCGGCGTCGCCATCGGGTCGACCCCCGACCGGCCCGCGAGGAACAGGCTCACGTGATCCCCGAACAAGACCCCGGCGAGCTGGATCTCGAGCGGGTCGGTCCCGG
>JAKIWS010000056.1 GCA_022749895.1 Thermoplasmata archaeon | reverse complement strand
CGGTGATGGGCGGGATCTCGATCTCGCCGGACGGCGATGACGCGGCGACCCTGATCATCGGTTACTGGCTCGGGCAGAGCTACCGAGGGCAGGGGTTCGCGACCGAAGCGGTGACGACGATCGTGCGTGCTGCGTTCCGCTGGCCCGCGACCCATCGAATCGTCGCGTACACGTTCACGCACAACCGACTCTCGCAGGCCGTGCTGCGTCGGGTAGGCTTCCGGCGCGAGGGGCTCGCGCGGGAGGCGTTCCTCAAGGATGGACGATGGATCGACGATGTGCAGTTCGCCCTCCTCCGCCGCGAGTGGCTCTCCCGGGGCCGGCGAACACCCCGTCGCTAGGACGCGTCGGGGCAAGAGCCGCGGACCCGGTCGGGCGGGAACTCGCCGCCGCTCGCTGCCTACCAAATAGATATCTTCGGGAGGGATTCGAGGCGACTCGATGCGCGCGCTCGTTGGTCGGCCCTCCGACCTTCACCACCGGGTCGCGAACTCCCCACCGCCGGTGGTGATCGTGGGCGCCCTCGCGATGATGGTGCTCGCGACCGTCCTCCCCAGCGGGGGTACGCATCTTGCGCGCGCGGCGTCGACCGGCGCTCGCGCGTTCCCGCATCCATCCACGGTCATCGGATGGACGAATCTATCACCCAACTTGACCGGCCGTTCGCCGCCCGTGCTGTACAAGGTCGCGATGGTCTACGACGCCCTCGACCAGTACGTCCTGGCGTTCGGGGGCGTCGGGCCAGGGGGCAACGGGACGACGTGGAGCTTCTCCTCGGGTAGCTGGACCAACCAGACCGTCCCCGGCGCCCCCGCCCCTTCGGCGCGGATCTTCACCGCGATGACGTACGACGCGGCGGACCAGAAGGTGCTGCTGTTCGGAGGCGATCCGTACAACGGGGGCGCCCACCTCAACGACACGTGGGAGTACGCCGGAGGGAGCTGGCAGAACGTCACCGCGAGCGCCGGCCCACCTCCCGCGATCCGGTCGCTGGCGAACCTCGCGTACGACCCGGTGGACGGTTACGCGGTGCTCTTCGGCGGCTACGGCCACAACTCCGACACCAACGACACGTGGAAGTTCACCGGCGGGACCTGGACCAACATCACCGGGGGGGTCGGGGCGGCGCCGTCGCCCCGGCAAGACGCCGCGTTCGCCTGGGACGCCGCCGACAGCGTGCTCCTCCTCTTCGGTGGGAACAGCTACCTCCACCTCCAGTCGAGCTTCCCGCGCGACACGTGGACGTTCGCGGCCGGCCACTGGCACAACCTCACCGGCACCCTTGCCGCCCAGCCCCCGGCACGGCAGTCCGCCGGCATGGCGTTCGACGGCACCGACGGGTACGATCTCCTGAGCGGCGGGAGCAACGACGTGGCGACCTGCGGGCTGGCCGATACATGGTCGTTCCGCGGGAATGCCTGGTCACCGCTCTCGTCGGTGCGCGCGCCCAGTCCGCGCGTCGACGCCGGGGTCGCCTTCGACGGGAGCGACGGCTACACGCTCCTCTTTGGGGGCCGGACCTGCGCCTCCTCGGTCAATGACACGTGGAACTGGGGCCCGATCTCCTCCACCTCCGCGCTCAGCGCCACGGCCACCGCGAACCGTACCGCGGTGACGCCCGGGAGCTCCGTGGGGTTCGACGGAACGGCGACCGGCGGGCAGCCGCCGTACGCCTGGTCGTGGATCTTCGGCGATGGATCCCCGCGAAGTTCGCAGGAAGATCCGACGCATACCTACGTGGCGCCCGGAACGTACGGCGCGACGCTCACGGTCAACGATTCCCTCCTCCGCTCGAGTCAGAGCACGGTCACGATCTCCGTGAGCTCGGTCGGCGGAGGAGGGATCACGGTCATGCTGGTCGCGACGCCGTCGACGATCACGCTCGGCCAGGGATTCAACCTGACCTCCTCCGTCTCGGGGGGCACGGCGCCGTACAGTTACGGGTGGCGGGGAATGCCGTCCGGTTGCGCCGGCATCGACGCTCCGCGCATCACAACGTGCACGCCCGCGACGGTGGACACCTTCCTGATCACGGTCGAAGTGACCGACCACCTCGGCCAGCTGGGCTCGGCCAACGTGACGGTCGTAGTGAACGCCCATGCCGGCGCCCCCCCAACGAACTCCGGTACCGGCGCCGGTCTCGGAGGCGTGTGGTGGATCGGCCTCGCGATCGTTGCGGCCGTGGTCGTCGTGGCGCTCGTCCTCGTCGGGAGGCGGCAACCTACCGCGAAGCCCGGTTCGGGTTCGTCGGGATCCCCCGACGTCGGGCCGCCGCTAATTCCACCCGGGCCGAGGTGAGACGCCCTCCGGCGGGGGAGTCGCCGACCGGGGCCACGTACGTTGCCCACCCAAACGGCATGTAGGCCGCGCTCCATCGATCATGGGACGCTCCACCGTCCGCGATGGCCGTGAATTCAACGGTGACCCGACCGAACAACGCGGCACGCCCCCCAGGGTCGGCCGCGAACGCCGCCCCCACGAAATTCTCCGCCCTCCAGAACATGGTGATCGTCCTTCAGGAGAACCACACGTTCGACAACTACTTCGGCACCTACCCGGGCGTCGACGGGACCGCCGGGAAGGATCTCTGCCTTCCGAACAGCCCCGGGAGCGCCACGTGCACGCGACCGTTCCACGCGACGACCCGTACGCCGGCCGACATCAACCACGGTTGGGACTCCGCCCACGCGGACTTCGACGCCGGGAAGATGGACGCGTTCGTCTACACCGAGCGGAGTCCCACCACGATGAGCTACTACGACCGGAGCGACCTACCCCGCTACTGGTCCGTCGCCGACCGTTTCGTGCTCTGCGACCGGTACTTCACGTCGGTCATGACCCAGAGCGCCCCGAACCACCTCTACCTCGTGGCCGGCACCGCGGGGGGGCTGCGCAACAACCAGGTCGCCCCCACGCTGCCGTACCCGCCCATCTTCGCGCAGCTCGACGCCCTCGGGATCGGGTGGAAGGTCTACGGGTTCACGCGATGGTACGAACGATTCGCGTACGTGCAGGGGCTCCCGGATCCCCACCGGAACTTCGGGACCGGTGCCGCGTTCCGGAAGGACCTCGCCGCGGGAACGCTCCCTCCGGTCGCGTGGGTCGTCGGGGCGCCGGGCGGTACGGAGCATCCCCCCCAGGATGTCCAGGTCGGACAGAACTCCGTGATCGACGACATCGTCAATCCCGTAGGCACGAGTCCGCTCTGGCCCTCGGCGGCGATCTTCGTCACGTGGGACGACTACGGGGGCTTCTACGACCACGTCGCTCCCCCCCAGGTCGACACGGAGGGGTACGGCTTTCGCGTGCCGTGCCTCATCGTCTCGCCGTTCGCGCGGCCCGGATTCATCGACCACGTGGTGAACGACCACGCGTCGATCCTCCGGTTCGTCGAGAACCGGTTCGGACTCTCTCCGCTCTCTTCGCGGGACGCCGCCGCGAACGACCTGGCCGAGGCGTTCGACTTCGGCCAGGCGCCCCGAACGTTCACCCCGCTCTAGCACGATCGGCTCCAGGCCCGCCCGAGGCACCGGCCCCGCGGGGGAGAAGGTCGTTCAACCGGCGGGCGGGAACGCGGTCCCGAGCCCCGCCACGCCGAGGCGCGTCCGGATCCAAGCGGGAGGGTAGTAGGCGAGGAGGATGACCAACGCCGCGAAGACGCCCAGGGAGCGCGCGAACACCTGCGCGGCGAGACCCCCGCCGAGGAGCGTGCCGAGGTTGAGCAAGCCGAGGCCGAACCAGGCGATCAGGCTCCAGCTGACGAGGGTGATCCGGTAGCGCACGGTGGCGTCCTTGGTCCGGAACGCGAGGGTGAAGTAGAGGATGGCGCCGACGATCTCGGGCAAGATCAGGCCCACGACGAGCAGGATCACGTACGGCGCGCTGAAGGTCGTGGCGGTGTGGACGCCGACGGCCCCCTGCATGATGGTGACCCCGTCCGGTTGGGCGAGCGCGATCAGCGCGACGAGGAACGCCCCCATCGCAGCGTACGCGACCGTGAGGGGGACGACGAAGGTCCTCCCCGAGAACAGGAAGATCAGGTACCCCACGAGCCCCCAGAGGACGAGGCAGAGCAACGGCAGCTCGGCGTAGAGCAGCGCGAGGACGAGCGCGAGCGGCGGCACCGTGGCCACCGCGATCAGGCTCTCGATCCCGCCGATCGCCGTGACGAAGGCCAGCCCGAGCCAGAAGATGGCGAACTGGCGCGCAGGAAGCCGGGACTCCGGCGAGACCGGGCGCTGGGCGAGGCGCCAACCCAAGAACACGTAGATACCGACGGCGACGATCGACGCCACGCCCGAGACCAGCGCCGCAGTATCCATCTCCGACCTCCCCTACACGAGTTCCTTGAGGCGATGGGCCACGAGGATCCCCGCGAGATTGAATCCTTCCTCGGTCCGAGGTGCGGCGACGCGCGCCGCCGGCGGAGATTCGGGAACTAGCTGCCGCTTCGGTAGCGTGAACCAGACCGTCGAGCCCGCGCCCGCCACCCCAGTACTCTCGACCCAGATGCGCCCACCGTGACGTTCGACGATCCGTTTCGCCAACGCGAGCCCGACGCCCGTCCCGGGGGCTCGGCTCGAGTACGGCAATCGATGAAACAGCCCAAACACTTTCTCCTGGTCTTCCGGCCCGATGCCGACGCCGTTGTCCCGAACGGCGAATGCCACGTCCTTCCCCTGATCCTGGGCGAGGACCTGGATGTTCGGAGCGTCCGTTCCCCGGAACTTGATCGCATTGACGAGGAGCTGCTGGAACACCTGGCCGAGCTGGTCGGGGTCGGCCTCGACGTCCGGGAGGGGTCCGTGCCCGACGGTGGCCCCGGCCTCGCGCAGCGTCGGGCCCACGCGCTGGAGAACGCCGTCGAGACAGCTCTGCGTCGATACCATTCGGAAGCGCTGCCCGCGCGTGTCCACCTGCACGAAGGTGATCAGACCCGCCACGATTCCCTCCATGCGCGCCGAGCTCTCCTGAGCGACGGTCAGGAAATCTCCCGTCTCTCGGTCGAGCTTCCCTTGCAAGCGGCGGGCCAGCTCCTGCGCCTGCGTCGCCAGCTGGCGAAGGGGCCCTTCGAGAAACTGCGCCGCCGCCACCTCGACCTCGCGTAGGTCGCGGTGCGAACGGTCGAACTGTTCCGCCCGGTCCGCCAGGGCTCGCAGGAGGGCTGCCCGCTCCTGCAGGTCCCGGACGACGACTTCGAAGCCCGCGGCGGCACCGACCCCGGAACCGGAGACAATCACCTCGAGAGGGAACGGCGAGCCTTCCAGTGTCAGCCCCTCGGCGGCGAGGGGCGCCGGCCGATTCGAGGGATTCACGGCGCGGGCGAACGCCTGGTCGAGCGCGGCCTGGGAAGCGGGGGTGAACAGTTGGGCGAACGGCAAGCCGATGAGCTCCCGACCCGGGGCGCCAAAGCTCCGGTACGCGGCCGGATTCGCCCGACGGACCCGGCGCTCCCGGTCCAGGATGAACTTGCCGTTCGTCGCAAGCTCGAACAGGGCCTGGAAGTGGGCCGCGTCCGCACCCGCGGCCGGGGCCCCTTGGCCGAGGAACGGGATCATGCCCGGACGGGCCTCGACCGGGATCTACGACCGGGCCGAACGAGCCGCGCGGTAGGTGGCGTTCGTCCCGAGCTCTGCGGGGGGCGACCGGTCCCGAACGTCACGGGGGGTCTCGGGTTCTCCTAGACGATTCGAAGAAGGTCGTAGGGGGCGACGTCGTTCCCCTCGGCCAGGACGAGGCCCGAGGTCCACGGTTTCGACCCGTAGACGAACACGCGCCCCTGACGGACCCGCAGGTGGAGGTGGATCGCCGCGAGCGGACGCAACGCCTCGAACAACGGAAGCCCGGTCTTGCCCACGACGGCGAAATGGAGGTGGGAGCCACCGAGGGCCGCCTGGACGGTCGCGGGGAAGCTGTCGACCATCTCCGGCGTGATCGGCGTCCGGAGCGCCGCCGCCAGGGAGAGAAGCCCCCCGACGCTCGCGGCCGCGAACACCGGCGTGTCGCCGGCGCCCCCCGACCGCATGAACCGCGTGACCTCGGTTTCCGGCACGTCGGTCGAGTCGGGCAAGGGGGCGCGCGTCGGCGTGAGCCCCTTGAGCGGCATCACCATCGGGGCGAACTCGGGGGCGGTCGTCTTGGCGGCGATCTCGAGCTGCCCGGTCACGTCGATGACCCGGAACCCCTGCTCGAGCTTCGCCCGGCTGACGGTCCCGCGCACCGATTCCCACAGGTCCCGCGCCGAGAGGGCGGGCGACGGGATCAGCAACGCCCGGCCGTTCTGGTTGACGGCGGAGGCGACCATCGGGGAGATCATCATCTGGATCACCTGGTCCTGGACCTCGCCGTCGGTCTCGATGAGCGAGGTCTTCCCGAAGGGGAGGCGGCCGAAGTTCTCCGCGAAGACGCGGGAACCGGGCCAGAGGTGGCCCGGCATCAGGTCGGGCTCCTTCTCGAAGCGCCCGCGCTTGGTGTCCGAGTACGCCTTGATCGGCTCGATGCACTGGAAGCGGGCCCCCTCGACGGTGTACGGATAGTACCCGTTCGCGATCCGGATGCCGCGCAGCTTCGGAAGGTGCATCCACCGCTGGAGGCGGTCGCTCTCGAGCTGGCGCTCGGTCACGATGACCCCGTTGACGAGATAGTCCAACTGCGACTCCTCGCGCCGCTCGAGCACGATCACGACGTGCGCCTTCCCCCGACCGAGCTGGCGGAGTAGGATCCTCTCGACCTCCTGGCGGTCCGGGAGCGCGACGCTGACGGGCCCGAACCCTCCCAGGTACTGCTCGACCAGGGCGTCCCACGAATCGATGATGATGATCGAGGATGCATCGGGAGGTAGCCGGCTCCACGCGTCCTGGATCGGCGTCGGCAGCCAGAGGAACTCGGAGAACTCCCGGCGCTCGGCCGCGCTCCCCCCGACGAGCTTGGTCGACTCGACCGCAACGCGCGCGGTCTCCCGGATCGACGATTCCAGCGTGCTCGTGTCGACGATCTCGATGCCGGCGATCCCGTTGTCGCCCAGCCAGGGGAAGCCGCGCCGCAGTTCCGCGTTCGAGACCCGGCTCGTGAGCAGCAGCCGGTGACCGGCCGCCGCCTCGAGGAGGGCGAGGCAGAGCGTCGTCTTCCCGGAGCCCGGCGGTCCCCGGATCAGCAGGGACTGAGGTCCCGGTAGGTTCAGGAACTCCCGGAGTTCGGCGGGGAGGCGCTGAGCTTGGCTCAACGGACCTCCGCGCGACGCGCTGAGCGCCGCATGGACTACGATGGAGTACTGTGAGGTTGGCGTAATGAAGCTACCGATGGACAACGCCCCCGCCCCGGGGGGTTTTCCGACCGCTTCGCCGCCGCCCGGGAGCCTCTCCCCCCCGGGCGGGGCGATTCACCGGAGCAACACCCGGCGCGGCTACGGCGTGCCGACCGAACGGGCCGAATCGACCTGCTCGACGACCTCGATGGCGGGAAGCTCCTCGAGAAGATGGCCGGCCTTGAGCCGCTTCGTCTCGAGGTACTTCCGATTGTACTGGTTGGGGGGGACGACGAGCGGGATCCGCCCGACCACCTCGACTCCGTGGGTGCGTAGGTCCGCGATCTTCTCCGGATTGTTGGACATGAGACGGATCGAGCGCACGTCCAGGGAGTGGAGCATATGTGCGGCGATCTCGTAGTCCCGCTCGTCCGCGCGGAAGCCCAGCAGCTCGTTCGCCTGGATCGTGTCGAAGCCGACCTGCTGCAGCTGGTAGGCCTTGATCTTGTTCGCGAAACCGATCCCCCGACCCTCCTGCCGTAGGTAGAGGACGAGCCCCAGTTCGCCCTCGGAGATCTCCTTGAGGGCCATTTCGAGCTGGTCGCGGCAGTCGCACCGGAGCGAGCCGAACCCATCCCCCGTGAGACACTCCGAATGCAGGCGGACGGGCACCGCGTCCTTGCCGATGATGTCCCCGCGGACGAGCGCCGCGTGCTCTTTGGAGTCGATGAGGCTCGTGAACGCGACGACCTGGAACTCGCCGAAGCGCGTCGGGAGGTCCGCGATCGCGGCGACCCGGACGCATGCGCCCCCCATCGACGTGCAGTCGTGGTCGACCTGCTCATGGATCAGCCGGTCGATCGTGGATTGAGGTATCCCCATGCGCTCTCCGAGGGCGGTTCGGCGCCCCCGCGCGCCCGACCCCGGATGGCCCTAAAAGTCCGACGGTGAATCCTGAAGGGGCTTATCCTCGGTATCCCGAGGGCCCGTCCCCGGCCGGAGCTCACGCACCGGGACCCCTCGGCGCGTCGCGGGTAGGTCCACCTAGAGGCCCGCCGCCATCAGCGCGTTCATCGCCTGCTCCTGGGTCCGGTCGGGGTTCCCGGTCGCGTTGATGCGGACCCATTTGGGCGGTTGGAACATCTGCTCGAACCGGCGCTTCACACGACTCAAATACGGCTCGTCGTCGAACGCGGTCCGTTCCCCGCTACCTTCGACCCGCTTCATGGCCAGGTCGACGGGCGCGTCCAGGTAGAGGACCAGGTCGGGTTCGATCGCCAGCTCGCGTTCGATCCGTTCGAGCTCGCGGTACGCATCCCCGCTGAGGCCCGGATACTGGTAGGCCAACGTCGAGTAGAACGAACGGTCCTGGACGACGACATCCCCCAAGTCGAGCGCCCGCTCGATCTC
Source organism: Thermoplasmata archaeon (assembly GCA_022749895.1). Classification (GTDB taxonomy): domain Archaea; phylum Thermoplasmatota; class Thermoplasmata; order Lutacidiplasmatales; family UBA184; genus Lutacidiplasma. The sequence continues at coordinate 1,253 of JAKIWS010000056.1, read as the reverse complement.
GGGCCGCAGCATGGCGCGGTCGATGGTGAAACAGAAGGCGGCACTGAGGGGGTCGATCTTGATCAGGCGCTGGAATTGGTCGCGGAGGAACTTGTCCGTGGGCTCACGGAAGCTCGACACCGAGTGACCGCGCGCCAGCAGGGGAGGGACGAGCCGGGTGGCGAGCATGGTCTTTCCGGTCCCGTCGATGCCTTCGACGACAATGTAGGTCCCCCGCTCGCTCAACGTCCCACCCGTTGGTTCGACCGTCTACGGCCCCCGAACTCGGACCCCGTCCAACGCACCTCCCCGATTCCGGATTCCAACTCGGGCCATAAACCCCTCCGTTCGCCGCTCCCGGAGCGGCGGCCCGCGGGCAAGGTTCCTCGGCCGCTTACCGTCAAACCGGGGACGATGTCGAAGCTTTGGCTCAGGCGCCGCGGCGCTTTCCGGTCGTCTTCGATGCCCGATAGTCCCGTTCTAGGGCTCGGGCGAACCGCTGCCAGCTGCGTTTCCCTTCCTTCTGCGCGCGGATCTTCGGGGCCCGGTCGAACTTCAAGAGCGACGGTCGGCGTCGCCATCGCAGCTCGAGCTCCACGACCCCGGGGGCCGGTTCGGTTAGCGCGTAGTCCGCGATGACGTTCCGCCGGTTGCCGACGCCCTCCATGTGCCACGCGTGGGGCGGTCGGAGCTTGATCACCTCGCGCGACCACCTCCACCCTTCGGGGGATTCGTACAGGTCCTCGACCACGACCCGACGTGCGTCGCGCTCAACCACCCGGCGCTCGTAGGTGTCGCCCTCGAGCTTCGGGTCGGTCGGGGAGAAATCAGTACACCAATCGAAGACGAATCGCAACGGGGCACGAAACCGCTGCCGAACGACGTATTCGGGGCCGGGCCACTTCGTGCGCGGGGCCCCAGCGGTCATGTTCGGAGGCCCCAGGAGACGCCCGAGCGGCTTGAGCGTACCGGCGCCGCCCCCTGGACGTGGTCCGGGAGACCGTCCCATCGGACCAAGAACCCCGGGGCGGGGGAAGAGGTTCCTCCTGTCCCCGTGAGATTACTCACGCTTGGGAGCCGCCCGCATCTCGGCCGCCCACGCCTCGGCGCGCTTCGCCATCTCCTTCGGCGGGACGTCCTCCTGGTGGGTCGCGACGGCCCACGTGTGACCGAACGGGTCCGTGAAGCTCGCGAACCGGTCGCCGTAGAACATGTCGACCGGTGGCATCGTGGGCTTCGCCCCGGCCGCGACCGCCTTCTTGAACGTGGCGTCG
>JAKIWS010000055.1 GCA_022749895.1 Thermoplasmata archaeon | reverse complement strand
CGCGTACGTCGAGGCCATCGCGGAGGGCGATCGCGTCTCGGTCTATCGGACCGGCGATTGGGTCGACCTCTGCCGGGGTCCCCACGTCCCGGACACGTCGTGGCTTGCCGGGCTCCACGTGCTCGGGTTCTCTGCGATCACCTCCGAAACCCGCCACGGGGGAGGCTCGTTCCAGCGCGTGCGGGGGGTGGCCTTCCCCACGGTCGCCGAGCTCGCGACGTACCTGAAGCAACGACGGGAGGCCGAGGCACGCGACCATCGCGTCCTGGGTCCGCGCCTGGAGATGTTCACCTTCCACGACGATGTTCCGGGCTTCCCGTTCTGGCTCCCCAAAGGTATGATCGTCATTCGCGAGCTCGAACGGTTCGTCATGGAGCACCTTCGGGAGGCCGGGTATTCCGAGGTCCGGACCCCGCTCCTGTTCTCGAGCGCCGTCTACGAGACGAGCGGCCACTGGGAGAATTTCCGGGAGAACATGTTCCTGCTCGAGGTCGACGGGCGGCCGTACGGTCTCAAGCCGATGAACTGCCCAGGTTCCATGCTGATCTTCGGCTCCCGGGCCCGTAGCTACCGGGAGCTTCCGCTTCGGCTCGCGGAGTTTGCCCCCCTTCATCGCCTCGAACCCAGCGGGACGCTCCACGGTCTCACGCGGGTGCGCGAGCTCGTCCAGGACGATGCCCATCTGTTCGTGACGGAAGAGCAGGTCGAGCCCGAGATCGCGACCTTGTTGGCCTGGATCGATCGTGCGTTCTCGACGTTCCACCTGACGTGGAGCTACGAACTCTCGACCCGCCCGGCGAAGTTCCTGGGCGAGCCGGCCGAGTGGGATCGGGCCGAGGCGGCGCTCGAGCGGAGCCTCAAGGCCTCGAAGGTGCCGTACAAGGTCTCCCCCGGCGAAGGGGGATTCTACGCCCCGAAGATCGACATCCACATTCGCGACAGCCTCGGGCGACCTTGGCAAACGGGGACGATCCAGCTCGACTACCAGATGCCGAAGCGGTTCCGCTTGGAGTACCAGGGCGCGGACGGGCAGCTCCACACGCCGATCGTGATCCACCGGACCATCCTCGGGACATGGGAGCGGTTCCTCGGGGTCCTCCTCGAGCACACCAACGGGAGGCTGCCGCCGTGGCTCGCACCGGTCCAGGTCCGTGTCCTGCCCGTCACCGATGCTCACGCGGGCCCGGCGTCGACCCTCGTCGCCGAATTCGTGGCCGAGAATATCCGAGCCGAACTTGCTCCGGCGGAAGAGACCCTCGGAAAGCGGGTGCGTGCGGCGGAACTCGAGCGGGTCCCCTACGTCGTCGTGCTCGGCGATCAGGAAGTGGCGCACCAGAGCGCAGCGCTTCGCGTTCGGGGGGAGAAGGCCCCCTTGAACCTCGCGCGAACCGAGTTGGTGGCGCGGATCACGGAGCGCGTGCGCAGCCGCTCGTTCGACCCCTGAACGTCCCCCATTCTCAGCGGACTCCCGCCGGGCCGAGCGCCCGCGACAGGCGGGGTCAGCGACGGCCGCCGCGGGTCGCCCGGATGGCATCCTTGCGGGCGTTCAGGATGCGCGTCTCGAGCTCCGCCGCCCCGACCTGATGCGCTTCCCGGAGATGCATGCGGATGCGAGAAAACTCGAGGAGGACGCCGCACTTCGGGCACGGCACGCGCGACCGGCGGGCCGACCGACCGTCACGCGCGGGGCCGGACTGCATCCCATCGTGCTACGACCCACTCTCTTAAGAGACCCTCCCTCGACGGGTGCCCCCTTCCGAGGTGCGTTCCTCCCGAGAAACCGGTGGGATGGATATCTCCGGTCGACCTCAGCAACGGTTTAATAGGCCGCCCGAGAGCCGCGCTCGGTACCCCGTTTCCGGGGCCGTCCATGGAAACCGTCGAGCTCCTGATCGCGCTGGCCGCCGTCCTCGCGCTGGCCTACGCTGGGATCCAGACCGTCCTGGTCCTCCGCGAGGACGACGGGACCGACGAGATGCGGCGGATCGCGGGAGCGATCCGGGAGGGAGCGGTCGCCTTCCTCCGTCAGGAATACACGGTCGTCTTCGCCGTCGCGCTCGTCCTCGCTGTCATCATCGCCGTGGCCTTCGGCGTTAACGGTGGCGGACCGGCTCTCGCGGTCGGGTTCCTCTTCGGCGCCGCGGGCAGCGCCCTCGCCGGAGCGGCCGGGATGCTGGTCTCGGTCCGTGCGAACGTTCGCACCGCCGCCCATGCCCGGAAAGGCAACCTCGCGGCCACGATGTCGTTCGCCTTTCGCGGGGGAAGCGTCACGGGGCTCACCGTCGCGGGCCTCGCGCTGCTCGAACTGATCGGATTCTACGTCGCCTTCAACGGCGATGTCACCCAGATGATCGGGCTTCTGTTCGGCGCCTCGCTGATGAGCCTCTTCGCGCGGGTCGGCGGCGGCATCTACACGAAGGGGGCCGACGTCGGGGCGGACCTCGTCGGCAAGGTCGAGGCGGGCATCCCGGAAGACGATCCTCGCAATCCCGCCGTCATCGCCGACAACGTCGGCGACAACGTGGGTGATTGTGCCGGCATGGCGGCCGACCTGTTCGAGACGTACGTCGTGACCGCGCTCGGCACGATGCTGCTCGCGTTCCTCATCGACAAGGGGCCGACCAATTTCCTGGCGAAGTTCCCGAATGCCGTCCTCTACCCCCTCGTGGTCTGCGCGTGGGCGATCGTGGCGACGATCGTCGGCGCCTTGTTCGTCCGGATGCGCCCCGGCGGCTCGATCATGGGCGCGCTGTACCAGGGCCTGGGCGCCACGACGTTGGTCGGCCTGGTCGGTCTCTACGTGCTCGATCAGCAGCTCATGGGCGGCAGCCTGCCGATCTTCATCGCGACGGCGATCGGGCTCATGGTGATGGTCCTGATCGTGATCGTCACCGACTACTACACCTCCTCCAAGTACAAACCGGTCGCCCGGATCGCCGAGAGCGCGCAAGCCGGGGCGGGACCGACGGTCATCACGGGGCTCTCGGTCGGTCTCGAGTCGGCGTGGGTCCCGGGTCTGGTCATCGTGGCCGGAACCCTGGGAGCGTACGCCGCGCTCGCCTCCGCGAGTTCGACCGGTCTTGGCGTGAGCCTTGCGTCGTCGTCGTACGGGCTCTACGGGATCGGACTCGCCGCGGCGAGCATGCTCGCCGTCACCGGGATGATCATCTCGATCGATGCGTTCGGCCCGATCACCGACAACGCGGGAGGGATCGCCGAGATGGCGAAGCTCCCCCCGGAGGCCCGGGCCGTCACCGACCCGCTCGACGCCGTGGGCAACACCACCAAGGCGATCACGAAAGGGTATGCGATCGGTTCGGCCGCCCTCGCGGCGCTCGCCCTCTTCGCCGCCTACACGTTCGCCGTAGCGAACAGCGCGAACATCGGCTGGGTCAGCTTCACGAGCCGGCTCACGATCGACAATCCCCTCGTCGTCGCCGGTCTGATCATCGGTGCCATCCTTCCGTTCTTCTTCACGTCGTTCCTGATGAACGCCGTCGGCGTCGCGGCCCAATCGATCGTCTTCGAGGTCCGCCGCCAGTTCCGGGAGATCAAAGGGATCATGGACGGTACCGCCACGCCGGAGTACGGAAAGTGCGTCCGGATCGTCACCGTCACGGCGCTACGGCAACTGACGGTCCCCGCCACGATCGCGGTCGTCACGCCGCTCGCGGTCGGGTTCCTGCTCGGTCCCATTGCGCTCGCCGGACTCCTTCTCGGCGTGATCCTGTCCGGGTTCCCCCTCGCCCTCACGATGACGACCGGGGGCGGGGCGTGGGACAACGCGAAGAAGTACATCGAATCCGGTCACTACGGCGGCAAGCACTCGGACGCCCACAAGGCGGCGATCGTCGGCGATACCGTGGGCGATGCGACGAAGGACACCGCGGGCCCGGCGATCAACCCGCTCATCAAGGTCGTGAACACGATCTCGATCCTGTTCGTGGCCCTCATGGTCGCCCACTCCGTGATCGGACTGTAGCGGGGTCGGTCCCCGCTCACCCCCTGCCCGTCCGGGAGGCGGACCCTCTTATCGGGCCGTGCCTGTACGGGATCGGGAGGCACTTCCCCGATGTGCGACACCTGCGGCTGTACCCCGAAGAAGAAGCCGTAACGGGCCCCCTATTCGCCGGCCGGACCCCGACCTCGCGCGGAAGCTAGGGTGGGGACCTGCCCCCTCCCGTCCGCGGGACTTGGGCCGGACTCGATCCGGCCCTAAGCGTAGTGGCTCAACGAGGAGCGGTCTTTCCGGGACGCCTCGCGTTGCTCGCCCCGCTCTTCGTTGCGGCGCTCTCGCTCGCAGTCGTCCTCGGTGACCCAGAGGAACTGAAGATCCTCCGGATGCTCGTGGCTGACGTAGGCCCCCGCTTCGAACGCTGAGGTGATCAGCTCCTCGAGGTTGTCCGCGTCGTTGCCCTCGAGCCGCCCCGCGGCCCGCCAGAACCAGTCGGGGGCTTTGCCCGAGCTCTGAAGGTACTCGGTCACAAGGTCGTAGACCGAACTCCGTCCGTCACTGAGGCGAACATGGAGGTGTTTGTGCTCCTCCGGGGCTCCCGAAGCGTCCTGATCCGTGGCCACGTCCGTTGAACCCCCGTTCTCCCTATAAGCCGGTGGGGGAGCGGGGACCACCTTCGCACGATTCCGACCCCTTCAAGAGGGGGCGGGAGCTGGACCGGTCGGGACGATGGCGGATTCCCAGCTCGAGACCACGGCGCCGTCCACGACGGCGCGGTACGTCTACCTGATGACCCGCCTCCGAACGAAGCAGATCACGATGGAGGAGGCGACCGAGCTGTTCTCGGCGCAGCAGGCGATGATCCAGGCGGCGCGCGCCACCGCGACCCGCCCCGGGTCGCCGGCCGGGGCGTCCGGGTCCCCGCGCGACCTCGCTCAGGGATCGACGCCCGGCCCGCTCGCGATTACGGACGACACCCTGTGGACCGGTCTGCTCTTCTTGGGGGCCGGCGCCGGCGTCCTCGCCGCGATTCTCCGGCGGGCCCAGGCGGGCCCCACCGACCCGAAACCCGCCGCCTGACCCGGGGGTCGATGGACCCTCGCAACTTCGTCTTCGCCCACCTCGCCGATGCCCACGTCGGGGCTTGGAGCCGGGACGCGGCGGTTCGACTCGCGCTCCGGTCCAGCGTGCTCGCCGCCCTCGGGGAGGTCGAGCGTCGCGATTGCCAGTTCCTGTTGATCAGCGGCGACCTGTTCCACACCCCGATCCCGGAGCCCTCCGAGGTCGCCCCGGTGGCGGCCGCCCTGAAGCGACTCACCGATTCCGGCCGCCGCGTCTACGTGATCTACGGGTCGCACGACTACGTGGCCCACCGCGTGAGCTGGCTCGACGTGCTCGCGGAAACGGGCATCTTTCTCCGCGCCGCGCCGGAAGCGGTCCGCGCCGAGGGGGAGCGGTGGACCCTCCCCTACCACGTGGATGGGCCGACCGGGGCCCGGATCGCCGGGATCTCCGGTCGCGCCCACGGCCTCGACCGCAGCTACTTCGCCGCGGTCGATTCGGAGGAGTTCCGAAGCGGCCCCGGGTTCAAGATCTTCCAGTTCCACGCGGCGATCGACGAGTACCTTCCCGAACCGTTCCGGGGCCACATCCGTGGTGTCGCGCTCCGCGACCTCCCCGCCGGTTGTGACTACTACGCCGGGGGGCACATCCACTACTCGTACACGGGTCCGGGACCCGACGGCGGTCTTCTCGTGAACCCCGGAGCCGTGTTCGGGACCAGCATCAAGGACCTCGAGTACGGCGCGGCCGGGCGTTCGCACCAGGGCGTCGTGATCGTGACGGTCCGCGACGGCCACCCCGAGGTCGAGTTCGTCGAGACGGTCCCGAAGGACCGCCTGCGGATCTTCGACATCGACCTGACCGGCCACTCGGCGGAGGAGGCGCGTGCTGCGGTCGCGAAAGCGATCACGGATCGCGCGACGCCGGGGGCTCTGCTCTTCCCCCGCCTCCACGGCCGGGTCGCCGATGTCTCGTTGGCCGGCTTGGGCCTTCGCACGTCCGATGCGGAGGCCGCCGCGTTGGGGGCCGCCACCGTACACTGGGACGTCCAAGAGGTGGCGGTGGAGCGGGCGACGGAGCCCGGCACCTCGTCGACCGGGGAGGAGGTCGACCAGGAGGCCTTCGCGGTGCTCGCCGCGCATCCCGACCCGGCGCTCCCGGAGCTGGCCGGTCCCGACGGGGAGCGGAAGATGTCCGAACTCCTCCGGCAACTCGGGCTCGTTCGGCCGGAAGGCCAGGCGCTCGGCGACTACCGGACCGAACGGCTCGACGCGGCGCTCGGGATCCTCGAGGTAGGTCGGACCCGACGGCCGGCGAGGGAGCATGCAGCTTAGGAAGCTCCGGCTCCGGAACATTCGCAGCTACCGCACCGCGGACGTGGAATTCGGTCCCGGGACGACGCTCATCGTGGGGGATGTGGGCAGCGGGAAGACGTCGCTGCTGTACGGGATCGAGCTCGCGTTGTTCGGATTCGCCGAGGTCGACGCCCCCCACCTCGTTCGCCATGACGCCGCCGAGGCGGAAGTGACGGTCGGCCTCGACGGCGGCGACGGGACGATCGAGGTATCGCGGCATCTTCGGCGGCAATCGCGGCGCGCCCGCGCCACCTTCGAGATGACCGCGGCCACGCTGCGGCGGAACGGAGCGGCCACGCAGTACTCCGCGACCGAGCTGCGCCAGCGGGTGATCGAGCTGCTCGGCTTCCCGGACAACCCCAGCCCGAGGGCGCACTCGGACCTGTGGCGGTGGGCGGTCTACCTTCCGCAGGAACGGATGCGCGACGTGCTCGACCAAGACGTCGGCGCGCGGGTCGAGATCGTTCGCAAGGCGCTGGGACTCGAACAGTACCGCGTCGCCGCCGAGAACGCCCACGACCTCGTCGCGCCGCGCCTTCGCGCGGACGCGGACACGCTCGAGGCCGAGGCCGAAGGCCTCCAACACCACGAGGAGGATTTCGAGCGGCTCTCGGCGGAGATCGACGTCCAGGCCGCGTCGCTGCCGGGGCTGCGGCACGACGTGGAGGTACGGCGCCACCAGCGCGAGGAGCTCCACGGGTTCCTCACGGCGCTGGAACTCCGCCAGCGCGCCGCCGAGATCGACCGGACCCGGCTCGAGGAGTTGCAGCGGCAGGCGGCGACGGTCGCCGGGCGCGAACGTGACCTGGCGGACCGAGTCGCGAAGCTGGAGCCGGAGCACGCATCCCTCGACGAGGAGCTTGCGCGCCTCGGGACCGCGCCGGACGAAGCCGAGCGTCATCGAACGGCGCTCGAAGGACTTCGTCGGCGGCGTGCCGAGCGCCGTCAGAGTCTGGAATCGAGCGCGTCGGTCGTGACCCGGGCGGCGGCGCTTCGGGCGGAACGTGCAGGTTTCGCCTCCACGGTTCGCGAAACGGACCGCCATCTCGCGGAACTTCAGGAGGAGCTCCAGCGGGTCGAAGGCGAGCTCGCCGGAGCCGAGCGGGCCGGCCCGAGCCGGGAACCCCCGGCCCCGACCCCGCGCACCCTGGACGAGATCGACCGCGCGCTCACCGAGGTCGACGCCCGACGTTCGTCGATCACGTCGGAGGTGGGCCAACTGGGCGGCGTCGCGCGGGACATGGACGAGCTCCTGGCCGCCGGACGGTGTCCGCGATGCCAACAGACGGTCCGGCCCGAAGCGTTCGAAGTTCACCGGGCGGAGGCGGTCGCCGCCGTTGGCGAAGCCCGCGCGCGCCTCGCGCTGGTCGAGGGCGAGGCTCGGACATGCCACGAGGAGCGGCGAGCGCGGGAGCGGTACGAGCGGGCACGGGAGAAGTGGCTCGAGCGGGACCGTCAGCGCGCCGAGCTGCGGGGCCGACGGGCCCGATCGCGGGCCCTGATCGACGAGTCGACCTCGGCGCGGGACCGAGCGACGGCGCAGCTCCACAATGCGGACGCTCAGATCCGCGCCGTCGAGCCGTCGGAACGCGACCACGTACTCCTCCAGAAGGAGTTGGAGAGCCTCGAGCGGGAGGTCGACGTCGAGGAGCGGCGGGGGGAGGAGCTGCAGCAGCGGCTCGAACTGCGGCACACCCTCGACGAACGTCGAACGGTCCTCGTACGCCGGGGCGCGGAGCTCCGCCAAGAACTCGCCACGGCCCGGGGCGAGCTCGTGGGATTCGCGGAGCGCCGGGGCGAGCTCGTCGCCCGGTTGCCCGACCTCGCGTCCCTCGCGGAGGAGCTCGCACGGACCCGAGGCGAACGCGATCGCGCGGAGGCGGCCGAATCGGTCGCCCAGCAGGCCGTGACGCGGGCCGACCAGCAGCTCGCGGACCGGCACGAGCGTCGCGACGCCTCGGTCGATGGGCGACGACGTCGGGGCGAGATCACCGCGGAGGCGAAGCATCGTCGCGCCCTGGCGGGTTGGCTGGCCGGGCCATTCGCCGACGCCCTCAAGGTCGTCGAGCAACGTCGGCTCGGGGCCGCCCAGGTCGAATTCGAACGGACCCTCGCTCGCCATTTCGCCACCTTGGTCGAGGATCCGGCGATGGTCGCACGGTGCGGGAACTCCTTCGCGCCGGCCGTCGAGATCGAAGGGGAATGGACGCCTCCCGAAGCGCTGAGCGGGGGCGAGCGGACCGCCCTGGCGCTCGCGTTCCGTCTCGCCCTCGGCGACGTCGTCCGGAACGCGGGACGGCTCAAACTGGAGACGCTCCTCCTCGACGAGCCGACCGACGGCTTCTCCCCCGAGCAGGTGATCCGCATGGGCGAGCTCATCGAATCGCTGCGCATCCCGCAGGTGATCCTGGTTTCGCACGAGGGGGCGCTCGCGTCGATCGCCGACCGCGTCCTCCGCGTGCGCAAATCCGCCGGGGAGTCGATCCTGGAGGATGGGCTGGCGCGACGTTCAGAACCGGCCGCCCTCGCCCACGATGTTTCCACGGCACCCCCTCGTCCGTCCCCCCCGCGCCGAAAGGGCCGAAAACGGCCCACGCTCGACGGAGAACTCCCCGAGCCGCCACCGGCCGCCTAGAGTAACTTTTCGAATTCGGGCTCGGTCCAGGGCGGGTGGTCCGCGACCCTCAAGTTTTCCTCGAGGTGCTCGGGTCGCTTTTGACCCACGAGGGGGGCGAGGTTCCCCGGCGCGGAGCGGGCGAATTGGAGCGCGGTCTGGGCCGGCGATAGGTCGGGGGCCGCGATCCCGGTGCGGGCGAGCTGCCCCTGCAGGAGCGGGACGCTCGTGAAGCAACCGAGGCCCAGCGAGCGGGCCCCCTCGAACAGGGTGAGGCGCGTGCCGGCGACCATCTGGTTTCGCAGGGTCGCCGCCTCCGGCATCCCGACGTTGAACGGGAACTGCAGGAACCGGAACCCGTGGTCTTCCCCCCCGACCTCCCGGGCGATGCGGAGAGCGTCTTCGACCGCGAAGTACCCCGGGTCGGTACGCTTCGCCCGCAGGCAGTCCCAGGTGGCGAGCCCGTACGCCCCGAGCGATCCCGCATCCCGGAACCGTTCGTACAGCTCGAAGGCTGCCCGGAGGCGTTGCTCGAACTCCGCGCGACCGACGACGACGAGTTGGGCATCGGGAGCGTTGTGCAGGTAGAGCAGGTCGATCGTCGCGAACGCTAGGTTGCGGCGACTTCGCTCGAACTGGTCGCGGAGGTAGCTCACGCTCATCGCATGGCATCCGTCGACGATGTCGGCAACGTCCAGGACCCCTTTCGCGACCAGCTCGAGCTCGACCCACCGGTCGGGAGGGACGCTCGCCTCCGCGTCGGGCGCAAAGTACCCGTTCTTCGTAGCGACGAACACCTCGTCCCGGGAGATCGCTCCGGAGCGGAACGCCGCCGCGAGGCCCCGACCGATGCTCCGCTCGGCGCGCTGGTACCGGTAGTTGATCGCCGTATCGAAGACGTTGATGCGGTGGCTCGTGAGACATCGCACCACCGAGCGCTCGACCGCCGCGTCGGTG
>JAKIWS010000054.1 GCA_022749895.1 Thermoplasmata archaeon | reverse complement strand
CGACGTGCGCGTGCCGCCCTCGACCATCGTCACCGCGACGCTGCCTCGGATTAATCTCACTATGCCCCGATTCGCAGTGGTTTCTTGGGGGTCGGTCCCTCGACCGAATATCCTAACGTAAGGGGTCCCTTTCCCCTGCGGTGGAGCGTTTCCGGGTCGGCTGCTCCGGATGGGGGTACGACGACTGGGTCGGCCCGTTCTACCCCCCGGGCACCCCGGCAGGCGACTACCTGGCCCGATACGCCCGCGTCTTCGACCTCGCCGAGGTCGATTCGTCGTTCTACCGGGCCCCGACCCCGTTCTTGACCCGACGGTGGGCGACCACGACCCCCGACGATTTCACCTTCACGCTGAAAGTCCCCCGGGCGATCATCGACGCGACGCCCGCCGAGATCCCCGAGAGCGTCGCGGCGTTCTGCCGCGCGGTCGAGCCGATTGTCGCGGCCGGCAAACTGGGAGCGCTGGTCGCGCAGTACCCTCCGTCCTTCCGACGGGAGACCGGTCTCCTCCGTTTGCAGGCTCTCTTGACTTCGTTCCCGGTGGAACTCCCGCTCGCGGTGGAGCTCCGTCACGGGAGTTGGTGGGTTCCGGCGACGCGGACGGAACTCGAGGGTCGGTCGGCGTCCCTCGTCTGGTCGGTCGCCCCCGGCGTCCGACCGCCGTTCTGGATCACCGGGTCGTTCGCGTACGTGCGCTTCCTCGGCGACCGGGCTCTCCAGAAGTTCGACCACCTGCAGCGCGATTACCGGGAGGAGATGGAGGTGATGCGGCGGCACCTCGAGGAGGAAGGTCGCTCGGCCCGCGAAGCGTTCCTGCTGGTGAACAACCACTTCATGGGCTACGGCCCCGGCACCGCGCAGGTCCTCCGGGAGGTCCTCGGTCTACCCCCGCTCGACCTCACGCTCGCGCGCACCGTCCCGGGGCAGCGGCAGCTCAGTTAGCGGAGCGCCCGTGCCGCCGAAGAAGCTCGGGCGTGGCACCACGGAAACCATACCCTTTTAACCCGACCCGAGGTAGAATCGCCCACCTCGCATGGGGGAGGCATTCACCCTTCGGGTCGCCGAGGCGTTCCAGCAGGACATCGGCCTCGGGACCGCACGTCTGGACGTCGGGACCCGTTCCCGCCTCAAGGTTGGCATCGGCGACGTCGTCGAGATCCGCGGCCGCAAGACCACCGCCGCGGTCGTGAGCCGCGCCCCGCCCGATGACGAGGGGAAGAGCCTCGTCCGGATCGAGGCCGTGGTTCGACGCAACGCCGGGGTAAGTATCGGCGACCGCGTCCTGGTGCAGCGCGCGGATTGCCCGATCGCCGAATCGATCACGATCGCCCCGATCTACTCGGGGTCGGCGAAGATGGACCTAGGCCCCGGCCTCGAACAGTTCGTCTCGAAGGCGCTCACGCGCCGGCCGTTCGTCCGCGGGGACGTCTTCGTCATTCCGGGAGTCTTCCTCATGGGCGGGTCGCTCCCGTTCATGGTCGTCGCGACCCACCCGAAGGGGACGGTCCAGGTCGGGCCGACGACCCTGATCACGATCAAAGAGGAGACCGTCACCGAGACGGAGGTCGCCGCGCCCCGGGTGGCGTACGAGGATATTGGCGGGCTCAAGGAAAAACTCGGACGGGTCCGGGAGATGATCGAACTCCCGCTGAAGCATCCGGAGCTGTTCGACCGCCTCGCGATCTCCCCCCCGAAGGGCGTGCTGCTGTACGGACCGCCCGGGACCGGTAAGACCCTGATCGCGAAGGCCGTCGCCAACGAGGCGGGGGCGCACTTCATCGGGATCCAGGGACCCGAGATCATCTCGAAGTACTACGGGGAGAGCGAGAAGGAGCTCCGGGAGAAGTTCGAGGAGGCGGAGAAGAACGCGCCGTCGGTGATCTTCATCGACGAGCTCGACTCGATCGCACCGCGGCGCGACGAGGTCGTGGGCGAGGTCGAACGTCGGGTCGTCGCCCAGCTCCTGACGCTCATGGACGGGCTCTCGGGTCGCGGGAACGTCATCGTCATCGCCGCCACGAACCGGGAGGAGGCGATCGACCCGGCGCTGCGACGCCCGGGACGGTTCGACCGCGAGATCGAGATCGGGGTGCCGACGATGGCGGGCCGGCTCGAGATCCTGATGATCCACACGCGCGGCATGCCGATCGAAGGCGGCGAGAAGGACCGGGACCGGATGCTCAAGGAGCTCGCGGCGCAGAGCCACGGGTTCGTCGGCGCCGACCTGGCGGCCCTCGCGCGGGAGGCGGCCATGCGCGCGTTGCGCCGTTTCCTGCCGGAGATCGATTTCGAGCAGCCGATCCCGCTCTCCTTGCTGGAGCGGATGAAGGTCACCGACAAGGACTTCCGCGAGGCGCTCAAGGAAATCGAACCGTCGAGCCTCCGCGATGTCTCCGTCGAGATCCCCTCGACGCGCTGGGACGAAGTGGGCGGCCTCGACCGGATCAAGCAAGCGTTGCGGGAATCGGTCGAGCTGCCGTTCAAGAGCCCACAGGTCTACCGGAACCTCGGGATCGACCCTCCCCGCGGCATCCTGCTCTACGGTCCGCCGGGCGTCGGCAAGACCCTGCTCGCGAAGGCCGCGGCGACCGAGAGCCAGGCGAACTTCATCTCCGTCAAAGGCCCCGAGATCATGAGCAAGTGGGTCGGGGAGAGCGAGAAGGCGATCCGGGTGATCTTCAAGAAAGCCCGTCAGGCCTCGCCGGCGATCGTCTTCATCGACGAGATCGACTCGATCGCTCCGCGACGCGGGTTGCAAACCTCCAGCGGCGTTACCGAGAGGATCGTCAACCAGCTCCTCACCTCGATCGACGGCTTGGAATCGTTGGAACGCGTGCTCGTCCTCGCCGCTACGAATCGTCCGGATATCCTCGACGAGGCGCTGCTGCGCACCGGCCGGTTCGACCGTCTCCTCTTCGTCGAACCTCCGGACCTCGCGGGCCGGCGCGAGATCCTAAAGGTCCACACGCACAAGATGCCGCTCGCCGAGGTCTCCCTGCCGGAGCTTGCGCAGCGCACCGTCGGCTACGTCGGCAGCGACCTTGCGGCGGTCTGCCGCGAGGCGGGCCTGGTCGCGATCCGGGAGAACCTCAAAGCCACGAAGGTGACGATGGCGCATTTCGAGGCGGCGCTCAAACTGGTTCACCCGTCGTCCGACCCGGAGTCGCTCAAGTTCTACGAAGAATTCGGCCGGCAGCTGTCGCGCGACCGCCAGACGCGGAAGCGGGAAGAGTCCGTTCCGACGATTTACCGGTAGCCGGAGCCGCCCGCGGGCGTTATGCGTCCCTCGGGGAGTTTTGCTCCAAGCAAGCTATATTAAGGGGGCCCAAGTTCGCCGCGCGCCTCCCCGATAGGGGACGGCTGGATTAGGGGACGTGGAACACGATGGGTAGATGGGTACCACGACTCGTCCTGTGGGCCCTCGTGACGCTGGTGCTGGCGGGTACGCTGGCCTCGGTGTCGGGGGCGCGGGCGGCGTCGTCGACGAGTTACACCCTGCTCGGCTACGTCGAGCAGAACGCCACGGTCGGCTTCGCGCCGGTCCCGGCGGGTGTCTCCGTCCAGCTCACCTCCCAAGCGACCGACGCGGTCTACACGGCCCAGACCACCAGCGCGAGCGGTCAGTTCAACTTCACGAGCGCCTCGACCTCGAACGCCCTCGGCACCGGCTGGTGGAGTCTCTACGTTCCGCCGCAGGTCGGCCGACTCTCCGCCTTCGGCTGCACGCCGTGCGCCGTGCTGCCCTCGAGCCAGAATCCGACCTGGTACTTTGAGAACCAGACGACCCTGACGTCGACGAACAACCCGGTTTACCTGCAGAACGTGAGCTACCTGCCCTTCAACGGGACGATCACGGGCAACGTCACATACGGGACGCAGAAGGTCCCGGGCGCGACCGTCCAGCTGCTCGCGCCCAAGTACAACGGGTTCGTTCTGGCGTCGAACACCACCAACAAGAACGGGACGTTCAACATCAGCGCCCCGTGGGGCAACTGGGTGCTCGTCGCCTCGATCCCCGCGAACCCGCCGCTCTACTCGTACAACGCGGTCACGGTCTCGGGCTCGGCGCTCAAACTCAACCCGGCGATCCACGGCTACGAGACCTCGGGCTTCATCAACGTCAACTCGGTGACCGGGCCCCACGTTCCGAACGGGGGCAATGCGACCGTCGTCGACCTCACCAACCACTACCTGTACACCACGCCGACCCCTGCGGGCGGTTACTACACGGTCGCGACGTACCCGGCCGGGTTCAACTACGGCGTGGGCGGGGCGGCGACGTACACGGTCATCCTCTCCCCAGTGGGCTACAACACTACGTCGTATCCCCTCACGGTGAGCGGGGCGAACCCGTCGGGCGGCTCGCCGATCAACGTCGCCGTGAAGGCGATCAGCGCGCCCGCGACGTACCTCACGACGCTCAACTTCTCCGTCTCAACGATCCCCGGCTTTGGGAAGCTCAATGTCACAACGATCGGCACCCTCGGTCCCAACTCCGTGCTCCCCGAGCTTCCGAACGCCAGCGTCGGGGACCTGTGGGCCCAGCTCGCGCTCGACACGCAGCACAACCTGAGCTTCTCGGCGGCCCGTCTCCCGTGGCTGTACTCCTATCTCGGCGCCGAGGGTCCGTTCTTCCCCGCCGGCCAGGCCCAGACGATGGTCAACGGGACCGGGTTCGGGCAGCCGACCAACGGGACGTTCGTGCCCACCTCGACGTGCGTCTCGTTCTGCGGCCTCGCGAGCAGCGCCTCGGTCGGCCTCGCGTGGTACCAGAACTACAACGTCACGGCGAAGATCCCGACGAGCGCGAAGACCTACACGCTTTCGTTCAACTTCCGCCACCCGACGAACGGTCAATCGATCAACTACACCGTCGTGCTCCCCGCCGGCTGGGTGCTCTCGGCGGGCAACCCGGTCCCGGCCCAGAGCCTGCTCAAGCCCGGGGGCCCGGGCGGCACGTGGACGAAGTTCACCCTCGTCGGAAAGCCCTCGACGAGCGCCTGGGGTTCGGCGACGTTCAACCTCGTGAAGTACGCCAACCTGACGGCGAACGTCAACATCAGCGCGCAGAACTTCACGTTCTCGAAGCTCAACGTGGTCAACTCGACCCGGAGCGGCTACACGGTGATCGTCGGGCAGGGGCAGAACGTCTCGTTCTCGGCGATCAATTCGACGTTCCCCGCGGGCACCAACGGGACCTCGTACAAGTGGTACTTCGGCGACAGCGCGACCCCGACGGTGAGCGGACAGCCGACGAGCTACCACACCTACCTCGCGACGGGTAACTTCAGCGGCAACGTCACCGTGACCGGCTCGGGCGGCCTCAAGAACGCGACGTCGTTCCACGTCCTGGTCGGCAACCTGGCGCCGACCGCCGTGATCAGCCAGAACGACACCAAGCCGTACGCGAAGGGGACGCTCGGGAGCACGCCGTTCATCGTCGTCAACTGGTCGACGGGGATCCGCTTCAACGCCTCGGCGAGCTCGTCGCCGCTCTATCCGACCTCGACGCGCCTAGGCGTCCTCTCGATCGCGTCGTTCAACTTCTCGAGCTACAAGTTCACCCCGAAGCCGTTCAACGTCTCGGCGAACGGGGGCGGCAATCCGAAGGTCAACTCGAACAACTCGTTCGCGTTCCTCGGCGCCGGGCACTACCTCAGCATGAGCGTGCCGAACGTCACGGGGACGTTCAGCGGCTGGCAGTACAACCTGACGTTGACCGTCTGGGACGGGCAGGGGCACCGCGCGATGGCGCAGATGATCATCTTCGTGCGCGACACCGAGAAACCGGTCGCCGTTGCCGGCCTCCTCAATGCCGCCGGTCACGCGACGACGAGCCTCGTCGAGGCCGCGAACGGGACCGCCTTCGTCGGGCTCAACGGGGCCAACTCGACCGACCCCCACAACGGCTCGATCCTGACGTACAACTGGACGATCTCGAACAAGGGCAACTCGTCGGTGAAGTGGTCGTACCTGCAGACGGCGAAGCCGTCGGCGTACACCTACCCGGGCAAGCTCTCCGTGTGGCTCGCGCCGCAGACGAAGGCCTACTCGGTCAACCTGACCGTGGTCGACCGGGCGGGGAACTCGAACTACAACGTCGGCTCCGTGACGATCGGGATCAACACCTCGACGCGGCCGGTCCTCTCGGTCGCGAACCTGACCGGGGCGACCACGCTCACGGCCGGCACACAGTACACCTACTGGGCGAACGTCACGAACACGATCGGGCTCAACTCGACCGCGACGGGCGTGCAGGTCCGCTTCTACATCCTGCCGCCGTCCGGGGGTGGTTCCCAGATCGGGATCGGCAACTCGCCGGCGTCGGTGTCGTTCTGGAATTACACGAGCACGGGCGCGCTCAACAGCACGCCGCAGGGAACGGGCTCGACCACGCTCAAGTTCAACCACACCATCCAAGCCAAGGTCACGTGGACGCCCGCGCGCACGGGCACCTGGTCGTTCTACGTCAACGCGACCGCGGCGAACGAGTTCCCCGGGACCTACGGGCCGAACGTCGCCCACATCCAGATCAACATCAACCCGAACCCGACGACCCAGTACGAGGAGTACGGGGCGATCGCGGGCGCGGTGATCCTGGTGATCGTCGCGATCGTCGTCTTCTACCGCCGGCGCTCGAGCCCGGCCAGCGGCAAGTCGAGCTCGTCCGGTCGCTCGGGCCTGCTGCGCGGCGGCAGCAGCAAGAAGGACGACAAGGACGAAGACGAGGACGACGACGAGAAGTAGGGCGGCGCCGCGCCCTACGCCTCGTTAGCGGCGCGTTCCGGGGTCACACCGTAGCTTCCCAACGGGCGAGGTCGCGCCCGCGATTCAGCGGGACCTAACCGTAGGGGCCGACCTCGTCCAGGAGGTCGACGTGGGTGAGCAGCATGCGGCGGCAACAGTAGCGGGAGAGGCCCAATTCCGTCATCACGAGCCCCGCCGGGTCGCCCCGGGCGGTCCGCTCGCGGAATTCGTCCCAGTGGTGTCCGATGACCGTCCCGCAGGTGAAGCACCGAACGGGGATCATCATCGTCATGGATCGTTCCCTCCCTCGCGCTTCAGCGGTACGACTTCTGGCGGCGCTTGCGCGCCCCGCGACCGCCCGGCCGCTTAGGAAGCTTGCGGCGGGGGTCGTTCACGATGAGCGACCGGTCGTACGTTCGGAACATGTCGTGGAGCGTCGTATCCTTGAGAACGTCCAACAGCCCGCGCGCGACCGCCGTGCGCGCCGCCGACGCTTGTCCCATGATGCCGCCGCCCCGGACCTCGACCTGGATGTCGAGCGCCTTCCACCGGTCCCCGACCATCAGGAGAGGCTCCTGGATCTTTCGGCGCGCCATCTCGGGTTCGTAGATCTCGAGGGGAAGGTCGTTGACGCGAATGCGGCCGGTCCCCTTTCGCAGGTAGGCCCGCGCGACGGCGGACTTCCGCTTGCCGGAGGTGATCGTGACCTGGGGGGCCTTCACAAGCGGGCTCCCAGGTGCCGTGAGACCTCTTCGAGGGTGATGGGGGGAATGAGGGACGGGCGGGGTTTGGCCCGGTCGAGCGATTCAGCGGCGCCACCGTCGACCCCGGGAGGGCACCCGATGTGGACCTCGAGTCGCCGGTACGCTTCCTTGCCACGCGTCTTGAGATGGGGGAGCATCCCCCGAACAGTGCGCCGGAAGATCCGGTCCGGATACCTCGGGTAGTGCGGACCGCTGCGGACGGAGCCGCGGGCTCGGCGGGTGGTGTACTCGTCGACGACCGCAACATGGCCGCCGGTCACGACGCTCTTCTCGGCGTGGATCACGACGATGTGCTCGCCCTTGAGGAGGCGCTGGGCGATCAGACTGGCCGCGCGACCGAGAACGAGGCCGGAGGCGTTGACGACCGCGACCTTCGGGGCGGGGGCGGTTTTCGATGCAGGGGCGTCAGGCAACGACGCGCACCCCCGCGCCGTCCGGCCGGCTCTTCAGGAGCTCCTCGATTGAGAGCGTGCTCCCGCCGGCGGCGCGAACCTTCGCGCGGGCTTCGGCGGAGTAGTGGAAGGCGGCGACGGTGACGGGCTTAGTGATCTTGCCCTCCGCGAGCAGCTTGCCCGGGACGACAATGACCTCGTTCGGCTTCGCGACCCGATCGAGCTGGCCCACGTTCATCGGTTCGACCTGGTGGCGGGGACGATTGAGCCGCTCGGCGACCGTGCCCCAGATCGGGGCGTCGTGGTGCCGGGTCGCGCGTCGCAGCTCGGTGAGCGTGCGGACGAGCTCCGGGTTTCCTTTCTGGATCGTGCGGGCCATGGGCGCGGAGGGCCTTCGACCCGGGTGCCCAATATAAGGGTTGGGGCGGCGATTTCACCTCGGAACGAGCGTGTGTCGCCGTCGCGTGCCGGGACGACGCCGTCGGCGGCGATTCGGCCTTCCGACACCGACGAACCGTTAAATAGCGAACTCCGCCATCCACCGCCGAGGACGCGGCATGCGCAAGTTTCTGACCGAGCTCCGGGGAAAGACTGTGATGACCAACGACGGGCAGATCCTGGGGCTCATCGAGAATTTTGTCGTCGACACCACCAGCGGCGGGATCGCCCACGTCTTGGTCTCCCCCGGTGAGGATGTCGAGCCGCGACTGTTCCAGACCGACGGCGCCGGCCGACTCGTGCTCCCCTTCAAGAGCATGCGGGCGGTCAAGGACGTCGTCGTGATGGAGCTTGGCAAATAGTCCAGCGGAACCTCCGCTGGTCTCGATCGTCATCACCGTCAAGAACGAGGAACGCCACCTCGTCCGCCTGCTCGACTCGCTCGTCGGGCAGGAGCCACCGATCGAGATCGTTCTGGTTGACGCGCTCTCCCGCGACCGCACCGTCGCCCTCGCGGAGCGGTTTGCGACCGCCCATCCCGGACTCCTCCGCGTCGTTCGCAAGCACGGTTCGAGGGGGATCGGACGCAACTACGGCGTCGCCCTCGCCCGCGGCGACCTGATCGCCTTCATCGACGGGGATTGCTTCGCCGACTCCCGCTGGGTTCACGGGATGCGAGACGGCTTTGCCCACGGGGAGGTACTCGCCGGGCAGACGGTCGCGGTCGGTCGTTCACCGTACTCGAACCTCGAGCGGGTCGAACTGTTCCTCAAGGGGAACGACGTGACGTACCCCGCCTGCAACCTCGCCTACCGACGCGCCCTCTTCGCGCGGCTCGGCGGATTCGACCCGCGGTTCATCACCGCGGAGGACATCGACCTCAATCTCCGGGCCGTGCAGGGCGGCGCGCGGATCACGTATCTCGCCGACGCTGTCGTCTACCATCACCATCGCGCGACCCTTTTCCGGTTCCTCATCCAGGCGTTCTGGAACGGATACGGGCGCAAGCAGCTCACCGAGAAGCACGGAAGCCTGTGGGGGAGCTACCGGATCCGCCGTCTGCTCACCGGGCAGCGGAGGGTGCTCGCCTGGGCGCGGCTCGCCGCCGCGTTCGCGGGGTATGTGCGCCGTGTGGCGTTCGGGGGGAATCGGCGGCTCGCCCCTCGGATCGCCCCTCCGGCCGTCGGCGACGAGGCCCCGGCGGGGTCGAGCTGAGTCGCCGGGAGCGAGCGATCTCCCCGGGACCTGCGGACAGCGACCCCTCGCCGCTTCGGGTCGTCTCCCGAACGACCCGAAAGGTTCAACCCGAACCGACTTACCCCCCACCCACTGCGCCGGTCGGTGAACGTCCCGACGGCCGGCGACGAGAGAATGGCGATCCGAGTAGTTTCCGGGCGTCCGGTCGTCGGCGCACTCTTCCTCGCGATCGTCACCGTCCTTGGCTCGTCCACGACAGTATCGTTCGGTCGGGCCGCTCCTTCCACGGTCGCGGCGTCCCCTCTCGACCTCGGGTCGGGTACCCCCGTCGGATTCGGCCTCAATCTATCGTCGGGGACCGGTTTCGGGATTGACTTCCAGTTCGGTACCCGGATCGCCTTGACGGGCGGCAACCTATCACCGGGGGCCACGGTGCAGGCCGCCGCCTCATGGTCGATCCCGAACTCCACCACAGTGCGGATCGAGTATCTCCACACGACCACCACGGTCACGATCGACCCGGTCGGTACGCTCGTCGACTACGCGATACCCGGACTGAACCTCCAATATCTGGGAGTCCCCCTCACGGTCTCCCT
>JAKIWS010000053.1 GCA_022749895.1 Thermoplasmata archaeon | reverse complement strand
GACGTACGCGACCTTGTGCGGGTTGGCGTGGAACATCTCCAGGGCGGTCCTCCGGTCGACCTCCTGGCGTTGGAACGGTTCCTTCGCGGCGACGATGCGGCCGATGGCCGCATCGAGGACCTTCCGATCTTCGGGAGTCAAGGGACGGACGTCGAAATCGTAGTAGAATCCCTCGTCGGTGGGGGGGCCGACCGTGGGGCGCGCGGTCGGTTCGACCTGCGTGAGCGCTTTGGCCACGACGTGGGCGGCCGAGTGCTGGAGGATCTCGCGCCCGAGCTTGTCATCGAAGGCGAGCGGGACGAGGACTCCGGACTGGTTCACGGGGGTTTCGAGGTCGATCGGGCGACCGTCCAGGGTCGCCGCGAGGTAGGAGGGTGCGTCATCGATACGCCACGCGGAGAGCAACTCCCGGGCCGTCGTGCCGTGGGCCACGGTCCGCTCCGTGCCGTCGGGGAACCGAATCCGGAGCGGAGTTCCCGCGGCGGCACTCATTTCGGCGGCGGACGCGGGGAAGCGTATATTATGGCTCATCCAGCAGCCGAGTCCGGGTCATCTCTCCGAGCCCGACCCGGCGAATCAAATCCGGTTCACGGCGCGGTCGCCGATCAGATTCCCCGGCCGGTCCGGGGTCCCTCCGAATTCGGCCCGGCGATCGACTCTCCGACGCGCCCGTGCAGTCAGCTCGCCCATTCAGTCATCATTGATTCAGCTGGTTCTATGTGTCATCATCCTGCCGGGGTCACGATCGGGTCGATACTCCCCACGCGACGGGCGACTTAACGGTGGGGAGGTCCGGGCCTCCGACCTCCCGCTCGACCCGGCGAGTCGATCTAGGGTTCGGGCTCGGACGGCGCGGGCACGACCGTCGCCCGCCGTCGACGGAACATCACGACGACGACCGCGGCGATCGCAAGAACGGCTACGATGGCCCCCACCTCGATCCACGTGGAAATCCCGCTCGCCGCGGAGGTCGTAGGGGGGCCCGGGGCGCACGTCGGCAAGGTGCCCTGAACGATGGACGACGCGGAACTGTTGACGCCCGAAGCGTCGGTCACGACCACGGTCGCGGTGACAGGGGCGAGGCTCCCGTAGACGTGGTCGACCGTACCCGGAACTGTGGAATTACCCCCGTCTCCGAACTTCCAGGCGAACGCCAAGGGCGGGGTCCCCCCGCCAACGGTCGCAACGAACACCGTCGGAGACATCGTCGACCCGGAGCAGGACTGGACGTCGCCGCTCCACGCCAGGTGGACCGACGGTAAGGCGTTGACCTGCAGGACCTGGCTCGCACTCGCCGTCGCCAACGAGGGGTCGGTCACGAGGACCGAGACCGCGTAGGTTCCCGGCGAGGTGGGACGGCACGTTAGCACCGAGAGGTTGGCCGATAAACATCCCCGCGGCAATCCGGTCCAGCTGAACGTCGGGGTCGGCAGGCCGCCCACGATCGACGCGTTCAGGATGGTGGCGGTCGTTACCGTGAAGACGTAGGGAGCGACCGCGAGTTGCACGGCGAGCGGCCCCGGATGCGCGGGAATCTGGATGACCAGCTGGCGCGACGTTTGCTCGCCCGCCCGGTCGCGGATCCCCAACTCCACCGCGTACGATCCGGAGCTGGTGTAGAGGTGGTCCGCGGGGTTCAGCGACGACCCGATGGAGGCGTCGCCGAACGTCCAGTTGAAACTGTACGGCGGGACCCCTCCGGTCCCGGTGGCGTAGAACTCCACCGACGCCGGGGCGTACGCGTCGAGGAGCTGCCACGTGGTGGAGACCGCGAGGGGCCGCGGGGGTAGGGCCACGAGGTCGACCAGGTCGAACGGCAGCTCGGTCCAGTTGCCGGTGTACGGGTCGACGAATTGGACGCTCGTCGAGGCACCCCCGACGGCGCCCGTCCCGGCGCCGACACACGCGACCGTCTGGCACCGGTCGACCGGGACCGAGCCGTTGGCCAGCGAGTTCACCCGGACATCGAACGACACGGACCAACTATCGCCCGGGTACATCCCGGAGACGGGCGGGCCGCTGAAGTTCCAGCCGAGCGCCTCGACCGGCGTCGTCGTGACGGTGGGTACGGCCGAGCAGGGGACGGCCGCTCCCTTCGTGAGGCATCGGGCGGAAGCGTTGAGGTTCGGGGCGAGCGAGATCGACGCGCCCGGGACGAAGTGAAACTCGGAACTGTTGGCCGGCCCCACGATGCCGGCGTCCAGCGGACTGCCGAGCGAGATGTTCTCGAGCGCATGGATGAGGTAGGAGTCGTTCGTCGCCGAACTATCGGTCAGCGTATGGACCGCGAGCGTTCCGGCGCGACCGTCGGGACAGCTGAACCAGCTCGGGCCGTCCCAGCTTCCGTGGGTCGCCGCGGAGAGGTCGCACCCGGCCGTCAGGACGTTGTTGGCGTTGGTGCGGACGGTGGTGCTGTTGGGATACCTCCAGCCGGTCAGCGCGGGGTCGGTCGGCACGGTCCGGGAGTTCACGATATCGATCGTGCATTGGCGGCCCGTGGTCGAGGCGCAATCGGGGCCATGAAGCGCCAAGCTGGCGATCGAGTCACCGGGCTGACCGTCCTGGGCGTTCACCCACCCCTCGCAGGAGGGGGAGGCGCCGGTGGAGAACGTCACCGCCGGTTCGCACGTCGGAGCGAGGCAGCTCGAAGCGCCGCACCCCGAGAAGATGTCCGCGCTGTAGGTAGGGGAGTAGTTCTCGACGTAGTTGGGGTCCCGGGGGGCCGCGGAGCCCATCCAGACGACGACCCGATGGGTATCGTTCGTCCAATTGACAAGCTTTCCGGCGATCGCACCGTAGATCTGCGTGATCGCGGGCCCGTGCAGGAAGTTGTCGCTCAGGTCGGACTCCGCCGTGACGCCCGTGCCGCTGAAGCCGCCCCATGGGTACCCGCCGGACGCGGCCGTGAGGTTCTTCGCGAACGTCGTCGGGCTCCAGGTGAAGTGGGTGATATCCCCCCAGACAGCGGAGCCATCGCCGTCGTCGAACTTGTCCTTCGTGGAGAAACCGTCGAGCGCGGCGAACGAAACGTTCGATTGAGGGTGGGCCGCTTGGATCGCGGTCAGGATCTTGCTGTCCTGCTGGAAGAACGTCTTCAGGGCATCGGACTCGTTACAGAGCGACGACGCCGAGAGCCCGTTGCACGAGAACAGCCCGGCGGACGCGGGGTCCGCGCCCCCGTCGTACGGCGTCGTTTCCAGGATGAAGACGACTTGGACCCGCGGATAGAACGCGGGGCCGTTCGGCGCGCGGACCGTCGCGGTGAGGGTCACTCGCGCGGTGCCGACATTCGCCGCACAGGAGGTCGTACCCCAGTCGCAGATCGTCCCCGGCGCAACGGAGATGGAGAGATTGAACGCCGACGTATTGGACGTTGCGAACGATCCCACCGCGGGCACGCTGGCCCCCGAGCGTTCCGCCAAGGGGATCGGCATCCCAGCGAGTGGGGAGGGTGAAGTCGACTTACCGTGGGCTGTCGTCCCCGGTCCGGCCAGAGCCGACGTGATCGCCACGAGCGCGACAGCGATCCCCACGACCAAGCGAACGGAAGAGACCCTGGGCCGGACCATCACAATCTCGGGGTCTCTCGGTCACCCGCCGCGCGGCATGACCTTTCGTACGTGCTCTATGCCCACGTGGCCCTCCCTCGAGGGGCTCCTCACGACTACCGGTAGGCGGATTCAGTCGAACGACGATGGGTCGTCTTCGGTCGTCGCGGTTCCTTCCGCCGCGGTGGGAGCGCCCCTCGAAGACGGAGGTCGCCGGCGCCGAACGAGTGCGACGACGCCCCCGATTCCGGCGATCGCGGCAATCGCCGCGATCAGGTAGACCCAGGAGGGGACGGCGGCGGGGTGGCTCCCGGAACCGCCGTTGGAGGAACTTCCCTCCGTCACGAGAACGCTGGTCAAGGTGGCCACGCTCCCGCCCACGGAATCGTTCACCCAGAGCTCGACGGTGAAATTCCCGGGTCTCGCGAAGATGTGCGACGGGTTTGCAAAGAGGCTCGCCCCCCCGTCCCCGAAGATCCAGCTGTAGCGAAGCTGCCCGGTGCCGCCGGCAGCCCGCGCGAGGAAATTCGTACTGGCGCCCGCGGTCGGATGGGTCGGCGAATACGTCGGGTTCGCGGAAGGCGCCGCGTGGACCTGGACGGGAACCATCGCCGTGCTCGGGGCCCCGGCCACATCGGTCACCGTGACGGTTACATTGAACGTCGCGGCGGTCGTGAACACGTGGCTCGCGTTCTGCAACCCGGAGATTGTACCGTCTCCGAAGGCCCAGTGATACACGAACGGGGCGGTTCCGTCAATCGGCGCGCTCATGAAGCTCACCGGCAGCCCGACGTCGGTCGCCGGCAGCGACGCGTTCGCGGAGACCGACGGGAGTCGGTGGATCGCGACGGTGAGGTGGGCGACGTTCCAAGCCCCGTCCGCGTCCGACTCGTTGACCGCAACGTGGTACGTGCCCACCGTTGTGAACGCATGCGTCGGGGTCGGACCATTGACCGTCGCACTTCCGTCCCCGAAGTTCCAGGTGGCGAAGAACGGCGATGCCCCCGTTCCGGGCGCTGGGTTCCCGACAAATTGTAAGGGAATCCCGACGTCGCCCGAAGGAGGGAGGGACGACGCCGTCGCCTGAACGTACGGAGCCCAGGTGTAGGGGATCGTGACCGAGCCGGACATCTCCGTGATGAGGTCCGCTCCGACGAGGGTGAACGGAAACGTCCCGGCCTGGCCACCCCGCACGGTGAGGGTGGCGGATCCCGGAGTGAGCGGGTCGAGGTTCCAGATGTACCAGTAGCTCCCCGAACCCAGCCCGGCCACCCCCGAGAACGTCGACGGCAGGGTCACCTCTCCCACCACCGGCTGGATCATCGACTGGACCGAGAGGGGCGGGCCGTAGACCCACGTGGTGTTCGTGAGCTGGGCCAACGACGGCCCCGCTCTCCCGCCGAACATCACCGGGTCCACGCCAAAGGGCACCCAGTCCGGCGCGGCCGCCCACCATCGGCCCTCCGGAGTTGGGTTGGTGGAGATCCGCGTCCAGTAGCAGACCGAGATGCACGCGAGCTGCCAGGAATCATTCGCCGGGACGTTCGTCGAAGTATTCCGCCCCCCGAAGAGCCGGAGGCTTGCGTCGTTCCCGCTCGCGATCATCGCGGCCGACCCCCGTGCCGGCGGGCTCGCGAGCGACAGGGCCGGGTACGATCGGCTGAGGTTCGTCCAAGTGTAGTTCGCGAATTCCCACGTGTCATTCAACGAACAACCTCCGGTCGTCGCATTGCAGCCGCCGAAGAGAAACGAAAAGTTCCCCCTCGGGTCGAACGCCATCGAGGAGCTGTGGCGCGCGGAGGGTGCGGCCCCGGTCCGGAGGGCGTGCGCCCACCAACCTCCGGCGCTCAGGTTGAACTCCCAGGTCCCGTTCGTGTCGGTCGCACAGCCGCTCGTCAAACAGCCGCCGAAGAGGACGGCGGAGTTGTTCCAGGGACTGTTCGCGTAGGTCAGGACGGCGCCCCACCGTGCCGGTGGACAGGCGACGGGGACGACGCAGTCGGCGGAGATGTTCGTCCACGTTCCCCCCGAGAACTCCCACGTGTCGTTGAGCGGACAGATCCGGCCGCACCCGCCGAACAGGAGGAGCCCGGGGAGGTCGGGGTCGTAGGTCAGGCTCCCGCCGGTCCGGGCCGGCGGGGCGAGGGGGAGGGAGGCCGTTCGATTGGTCCAGAAACCACCTTGCAAGACCCACGTCTCGCTGTTCGGACAGACGGAGAGGGAGCACCCTCCGAAGAATACGTAGTAGCCATCCCAGGCGTCGAACGCCATCGTGCCCCCCTGTTCGGCCCGGGGGGACCCGCCGAGTTCGTTGCTCGTGACGTTGACCCATCGAGGGGGTGCCGCGGTCGGAGATGGGACGGCGTCACCGAATCGGCACCCCGGAAGGCTTCGCCCCGCGGCGGGACACCGTGACGGCGATCCGGCCGACGCCGCGTGGGTCCCGGCGTGATGCGCCGCGCTCGCGGCGACGCCGGACGGGGAACTCAGGTGGGAATTCGGAGCGAAAAGTGTGGCCGAAGCCGGGCCGGCGGGAGCCGACGTCCCGAGAGGGCTGGTGCCGAGGGAGGAGAGAACGATCAGAAACGCGACCGCAGGGATCGAGCTACACCGCGCCGAATCTGAGCCCCAGGCGAGGAACGCGAAGCGCGGACTCGACGAACGGGGCTGCCCGAGGCGGGCGTGAGTCCGACCAGCGACGCCCGCCATAGCTCAGGTCCCTTTTCCGAGGGTCGGATGGAATATTCCTCCCCGGGCCCCCGCGGCGGTGAGCTCGCGCTCCTCGCCCAGCTCGAACACCCCATCCACCCAGGTCGGTCCTCCTTCGGCCAGGCGGCGGACGAGCGACCAGTCGACCGGCCCCTCGCGGGGACTGAGCACGACGTCCGTGAGACCGATCTCGCGTACTTCCCGCGCGATGGCAAGCGGGTCCGCGCCGACCCAGGGCGCATGTCGAGCAAGGACGCCCCCGGGTCCGGTCTCGATCTCAAACGCCAGTTCCGGGGAGAGCCGCCACGCTCTCCGAACTTCGACCGGCGACCGGACCCTCGCGGTCGAGATCACGGCCCGCGTGGCCCCGGCGACCAGGATGTCCGCCACCTCGCCGGCGTTCTTCGGTCCGGCATCGACCCACAGTTCGAGTCCGCGCGCGATCTCCTGGAGGAAGTCCAGTTGGGGGGCCCCGTGTTCGATCCCGTCCAGGTCGACCACGTAGAGCCCGCCGTACTGCTCGGCGAGGCCGTCGGCGGTTTCGAAGACGTCGAGCAGGGCGTCGTCGGTACCCCTCGCCGCGACCGGACCGTCCGGACCGGGAACCATGACCTTCCCTTTGCCGAGCAGCAAGGTGGGGAGCAAGAGCAGCTTCGGCCCCCCGGTGGCCTTGACCGGCACCGAGCGTCGAGGGGTGGACACATCGGGGATGAGAGGGGACGGTTCTTGAGCGTATCCGGCGGCGGCAACGATTATCGCGGCCCGTGCGGTCGGGGGGCCGCCAGGAGGCGGAGGGCGGCTGACGGTGGGGGACTCTGCAACGGGGACCCCGCTGAGGAAACTCCCCACTCCGGGGGTCACGGGGACGGGCGGGAGCCCGTCGGGCGAGAGCCCGAGCTACGGAGCAGAAACGACACAGTCGCAAGGGACGGTGAAGGCGCCGCGCCGGAGGCTCCTTGCGGATATGGTGAAACGGCCGACTCCCCGGGAGCAAGCCCGATTCGGCGGGATGACCACGACCCCACGAACGCCGAGGAGTGCGCGCAGTCGAATGCCGTCTCGAACAGAATGGGGGTTACTCCCGCGACCTGGCCGGCCCGGTCGTAACTGACCGGGCCGTACGACGGCCGCCCCGCCTCCCCGCCCCACCGGGGGGCGACGCGGTCAAACGATCCGGCCGGCCCGGACGACCGGGCGGCCGTCGATCGTGAGGTCGGCGCCGGCGAGGTGGAGATTGCAGTTCATCGACGTGGCGCTGCTCCCCCCCAAGTATCGGTTGGCCCCGAGCCCGACCGCCACCACGCCGAGACCTTGGTCGACCATCCACGGTAGGTTGCGGACTTTGGGATTCAATCCGACCGAGAGAAGACCGGGCTGGTCGCGCCCCCGGCCGCCCGACGCATACACCCCATCGAACCCCGCTTGACCGCGGCCAAACTTGGCCCGGACCAACCGACCGCCGGTGAAGGTCCACACGCCCCCGGACGCCCGGTCGAGGCTGTAGCCGGTGAGCTCCGCAGCCCGATTGGAAACGAGGGTACCTTCGGCATAGTCCTCATCGACGGCGACGGCGACAAATCCCGCGGGGATCGGGGTCTGCAAGTGCTGGGGACGGAACTCCGGGGGCGAAGTTCCCGGGCGTGTCGTGGGATCGAGCACGCCGCCGAACACGACCGGGGCACGGCCCTTCAGACGGAGTTCGAGACGCGTACCGTTCCGATGGCGGATGATCAGTTGCCTCCCCTTCTGGAGCGCCGTCGCGAGCCGGACGCCCAAGGCGTGCATCCGTGCGGGGTCGACCATCGTGGCCCGTAGGAGCTCGTCGCGCCACGCCGTGGCCGAGAGGCCGAAGGCGGCGGCGACCTGGGGATTCACGCGCCCGAGGTACAGCGACGCCGTCCGAAATCCTGTCCGGATCGCCAGCGAGTGCAGCCGGTGGATCTCGCTCGTCCCTTCGTGGCCGAGCTTGCGGGCGCGCTCGAAATCGCGCCGAACGTCATTCGGCCCGAGGAAATTCACGAAGGCGTCGGTCTTCTCAATGATCGCCCAGAAGGCAGGGCTCGCGGCCAGGGTCGACCCCCGGCCGTCCTTCTCGACGGTGTTCCAGAACGTCGCGTCGTCGCGGTGGAGGAGCAGGGGATGCGCCCCCATCCGGCTGGCCTCTAGGGCGAACGCATTGCCCCATGGAAGGGTGTCCGTCCACGTTTCGATCGTGACCGATTCGTCCGTGCGCACACCCAGCGTTTGGGAAAGCACGAGGCGCGCCATGGCGCGCGCGCGGTCCACGCGAAAGCCCGCGGGCATCGACCGGTCGCTCGAGAGGTCGCGGGCCACCGCCAGACGTAGGACGGTTCCGATATATGGGGGAAGGAGGTCACCGGGGCCCCGTGAACCTGATCCCGCAACCTTCGGGACCCCGGTACGCCCGACGGGGAGCGAATCCGACCCTGGAGACCCTGGAGTACATTCAGTCGGCCGTCGCGGCCGCCGGAGAGCCTGTGAGCCGCAACCGCCTCTTGACCGTCCTGGCCTCGTGGGGGCATACGACGACACGTCGGAGCCTCAACGTCGCGCTCGACTTTTTCATTGCAATCGGCGTGCTCGGGGAGGAGGGCGACGGGGTCGTTTGGAACGCCCCTGCGACCAACGTGGGACGAGCCCCGGCGCGTCGGCCTCACTGACGGGCGAACACGGCCGACGGTCGGCTGCCCGGTGTCGCTCGCGGACTCCTACTCCCGGAGCGACCACGCGAACGCCGTGGAGGCGAGGGCCCCAAGGCGGCTCGGGGCCAGCTCCCCGGCCGCGATCGGTGCCTCCGGACGCTCCAGATCGACCGTCGTCGGGATGATCGACTTGGTGAGGTAGACCTGCGCCAGTGGGGCGGCGTCGAACCGCTCGGCTCCCGCCCCGACGCTGCGTAGGCGATGGTCGTAGTAGGCGGGGGCATCCACAAGCCAGGCAACGCTGTCGAACGTGGACGATTTTCCCCGGTAGGACGAGCGTTCGATCGCTAGGCCGAGGTGGCGAGCCACGGCCACCGGGAGAAAGAACAAGCGCCGACGACTCACCCGGGCCGATGCGATCAAGCGGTTGAGGTGGATCTCGTCGGGCAGCAACGAGGCGGAACGCCGCACGGAAATAACGCGGCAGATCCCCGCACCCCGTGCGAGAAAGGCGAGTTCGCGGCCAGGCGCGCGGAGTTCCCTCGACGCGTCCCCGTCGAACCCGATGAGCGCGGCGATGTCCGAGGGGAGCTGAAGCGTGAGGTACGTCGCGGGGGTGGATTTGACCACAACATATCCGACCCGTCCGGGCATCTCCCTGTACGGTGCTCGAAGGTGGGTGGGGGAATCGATCATGCGGGCCACCCGTCAGGTTCGTAGGGTCGGGGAGGCGACCGGCCGTGATCGCGTCGAACGAAGATCGGCACCGAATTCACCTTCAGCCGACGGCCGCCGGCCCTCGGTCACGGTGACGACTCGATCGGCAGCCGGCAGAACGCGAACGCGGATCGTGGTCCATCAGCCCTCGCCGACCGCATGGGTGTGCCGGGTATTTTAGCGTCGCCCTGATACCCGGGTCGTATATGACCAGTGGTTGGATACGACCACTCGTCGAATAAGTCGACGGTGTATAAATATCGGTTCCGGGCTCGGCTCGGCGGTGTCCGGACTACCGGGAACCGAGAAGATGAATCCGATGGAGCACAGTTTCGAATCGAAGACGGGTCGATGGTCCGGTCGTCGCGGCGTGGGCACGGCGATCGCCGCGATCGTGATGGTGATCGTGATCGCGCTCGTCGGCGCGGGGACCTACGTGGGCCTCAACGCGCAGTCGCACGGACCGAAGCACTTCCAGAGTTGCTCGCCCCCCTCGAGCCCGGTCTGCGTGGCCTCGGCGTACACGCACGACCTGGGACTGCTGGTGCCGTTCAAGGCCGCGCAAACCGGGAACACCGTTCCGTTCACCGCCATCCTCCCGGCCGGGGAGACCGCGTCCTCGTATTCGTTCAATTTCGGAGACGGATCACCTTCGGTCTCCAATGCCCAGCCGATCGCCACCCATGTCTACACCACGGCCGGCACGTACCTGGTCTCGACCCAGGCGGTCATCGGCGGAGTGACCCACGACAACTACCAGAAGCTCGCAACCGTGGGGGTCGCCCCGGCGTTCACGAGCGCG
>JAKIWS010000052.1 GCA_022749895.1 Thermoplasmata archaeon | reverse complement strand
GCGAGCAGCCCGAACTACGACCCGCAGGCCGCCGCCTGCGCCCCCGCGAGCCCCTGCCTCCTCCCGATGTTCCCGAGCCAGATGTTCGATGCGAGCGAGA
Source organism: Thermoplasmata archaeon (assembly GCA_022749895.1). GTDB lineage: Archaea > Thermoplasmatota > Thermoplasmata > Lutacidiplasmatales > UBA184 > Lutacidiplasma. The sequence continues at coordinate 10,816 of JAKIWS010000052.1, read as the reverse complement.
TGGCGCTCTGGGCCCACGAGATCAACGTCACGACCAGCGGCGCGATCCAGCCGTACGTCTATTCCACCTCGTTCCTCAATATCATCATCTCGGCGCTGTTCTCGGCGCCCGGAACCGGCGACACGCCCGTCTACGGCCTCGGCTGGCTCCAGGACTATGCCGACCCGTCGGACTTCGTGACCCCGATGTATCTCCAGGACAGCACCTACACCGCGGCCAGCGCGGTCGCGGAACAGCTGTCGCTCTACTCCGCGGCCTACTGCCCGTTCAGCCTGGTCGCGTACGCCTCGGGCGCGACCCCCGTCAACAATAGCTGCCAGGGTGCGGCGTACGCCGCGTTGAACGCCGCCGGGGTCCAGGCGGCGAACCTGCCCCTCGGCCCCAACCGGACGTTGCTCTACAACCAGATCGAGCAGGTCGCGAACCAGCTCGCCCTGTACACCTACACGCGCACGACGAACGCGGTCGACGTGGCGGCACCGTGGATCGACGCGAGCCGCGTCGTCCCCCAACCGTCGGTCGGTGGGACGAGCTACCAGTTGTGGACCGAGTTCGCGTACCTCAACAACAGCACGACCCCCAACCCCCTCGCGGCGTACGGGCCGATCATTACGCCGAGTCCGGTGAACGTGACGGCCGGGACGACCGTGAATTTCGCCGCCGCCGCGGGCGGCGGCCACGGCGGGTACACGTTCGGCTGGAACGGGCTTCCCCCCGAGTGCGCCGGGATCTTCCTGGCCAACTTCAGCTGCGTGCCCCAGACCGGGGGTCGGTACTCGATCACCGTGACCGTTCAGGATGCCGCCGGCGCGCTCGTGACGAGCGACCGCGTGCAGATGCTCGTTTACGTTCCTCCCCGCGCCCTCGTCGCCGCCGACTCGGCTTCGGTGACGTCCGGCTCGGCGCCCCTCACGGTGCACTTCGCCTCGGCCGTCGCGGGGGGAACGGCTCCGTACGTGCTCAACTGGTCGTTCGGCGACAGCGCGTACGCCAGCGTCGCGAACCCGACCCACATCTTCACGACGCTCGGCAACTACGCCGTACGATTGAACGTCACCGACGCCGTGGGACGCCATCTCGCCGCATCGCCGCTCCTCGTCGTCCACGTGCGGGTGCCCCTCGTCGGCTCGGCCGTGAGCGCGAGCGCGACCGCGATCGACCAGGGCCAGAGCGTGAACTTCTCGCTCACGTTTTCGGGCAATTCGGGGCCGGTGACCGTGAGCTGGAGCACCCTTCCCCCGGGATGCGCGCCGCTCAACGTCACGGTCCTTGCGTGCACCCCGACCGCCCCCGGCGTCTACGTGATCGGAGCGAACCTAACCGACATCGCCGGCGGATTCGCGTCCGCGGCCCCGGTGGTCCTCACGGTCGAGTCGCCCCTCGTGGTCGCCCTGCCGCATGCGTCGCTCGCGGGCTCGGAGGTCAACCAGACGGTGAGCTTCAGCGTCTCCGCCTCGGGGGGCTCCGCCCCCTTCGGCGCGTACACCTGGAACGGATTCCCGGGCGGAGCGTGCACCAGCGTCACGAGCGCCACCCCGTCGTGCACGTTCACCGTGGCGGGGACCCTGACGATCACGGCGCAGGTCACGGACGCGATCGGCGTCACCTCCCGACCGTCGTCGCCGCTGAGCTTCGTCGTCCACCCGGGGCTCCAGGTCGCTGCGGTGGCGATCTCGAACGGCACGGTCGCGGGCGGCACGACGAGCGTTCCGGCCCTTTCCACGATTACCTTCTCGACGGCGATCACCGGCGGGCTCGGTCCGTTCACGATCCGCTGGTCGGGCCTTCCGAACGAGTGCCCTCAGGGGGTCGGCGCCCAGGTCGTCTGCCTCGTGACCACCGTCGGGACGTACACCGTGGGGGTCACGGTGCGGGATGCGGCCGGCGTGTCGACGACCCGGTCGACGACGCTCGTCGTGACCAGCCCCGGGGGGGCCCCCAGCGGCGGTGCCGGGAGTTCGCTCCTCCCAATCGTGCTCATCGTGGTCGTTCTGGCGGCGGCGGCCGTAGTGGTCGCCGCGCTGCTCCGTCGACGCGCGGGGCGCACCCCCGCGAACGCACCGGAAGATACCGACTCCTCCCCGCCCGCGGAGGAGGGCGCCGACTCGGGCGTCGATACCGGGGCGACACCTCCTTCGGAAGCGGAGTCACCGCCCGGGACGGAAGTCCCGTAGTCGGGCCGCCGTTCGTTCCGGACCGGGTGACTACGCCCCGACGGGCGGCGGTGCCGGGGCCGCGCGGGAGAGCTTCGCGCGGTACCGGCCCGCGGCGACGATCAGAGCGAGACCGACCAGCGCACTCACGACACCGAGGACGAGCGGTCCGGGAGGCGGGGGAAGTCCCCCGACGTGGGACGTGTCGAGAGCGACGATGATAACGGCGATCACCCCGTCGACGATCGCCGCCATCGACGCGACCGAGGGGCGCCGGTGGACCAGCGCCACGGCGGCGATGCCCGCGCCGAAGAGAAGCAGCGTGAGGAGGAGGAAGACAGGCCCGGCCCACGCCGCGTAGGAGGAGTAAGGGCGCGTCTCGATCCCGAGGCCCGGGAAGGCGAGGAAGAACAGGATCAGGAGCAGCGCCTGGAGGGCGATCAGGAGACCCCGGCCCGAGCGTGGCTCGGTCATCGTTCCGTGTCTCGGAACGGCGAGCGCGTACTTGGAATCTCGGGAAATGAGGCCCCGGGCCGAACCGCCGAAGACGCTACCGGCGCGCCACGAACCGGAGGACCGCCCGATGTTCCACCGGGTGGTCCGCCGCCAGGGCGCGCTGGGTGCGGCCATCGATGGCGCGGATGAAATGATCCCCGAGGTCGGAGTGGACCCGGTAGGCCACGGCCCGTACCGCCGTACCGCCCGGCACGAGCAACGCGTCCGGGAGAATCCGTCCTTTCGAATCGGTCCATTTCGTCTCGTCCTCCACGGGGAACACCACCACGTAGCCGAGCCGCTCGAAGATCAGACGCTCGAGGGCCCCCTGGACGCCGGTCGATCCCCACCGGTCGAGAATTCCCCGGATCTCCTCCAGGGCGCGGCGTTGCCCGGCCGAGAGTTTGCCGGGGTCGTTCACGGAGAACGTGGACGCGCCCGGGGCATAGTCGACCAGGTCGGCGCGGGCGGCGCGCCGCAGCGTCAGTTCCGCTTCGGCGGAGGTGGGAACGACGGGCAGGGGGTCCAACGCCCCGGCGAGCGCCTCCGCCGCGGGCCGATCGACCTTGTCGCATTTGTTGGCGGCGATCACCCGGGGCTTCGCGACCCGGAGTAGGAGCTTCGCGAGTCCCCGGCGGTCCGCCGCGCTCCAGCGGGCCGGGTGGGCCCGGTCGACGGGAGACTCGCGCAGGGCTTGCGTGATCGCCGACATCGGGATCGAGAGGCCGGTCAGTTTCTCGTGAAGGAACTCCTCGACCTTCCCGCCCTGGAGCTCGATCGATTTTGCGTGGTGGTCGAAATCACGTCCGAGGATGCCGGCGACCCAGTGGACGAGTTCCTCCTCGAGCCACGGCACCTCGTCGGAGGGGTCGTGGGTGCCCGGAGCGACGATCGCCCCGTCCGGTGCGGTGCCGCCGGTGATATCGACGACGTGAACGAATCCGTCCGCCGGGCGAAGCTCGTCGAGAAACTGGTGACCGAGACCTTTTCCCTCGTGCGCGCCAGGGACGAGGCCCGGGACGTCGATCACGTTCACGGGGACCCACCGGGTACCCTGCACACACCGGGCATTCCCCGGAGTACAGTGCAAGCCCCGCTCACTATCGGGGCACGGCGTGCGGACGGCGGCGACGCCGCGGTTCGGCTTCACGGTGGTAAACGGGTAGGGAGCGACGGGAACGTCGAGCAGCGTTAGCGCGTTGAAGAACGTCGATTTGCCGACGTTCGGCTTGCCGACAACTCCGACCTCCATCCGCCGCGCCCTCCGTCGGGTCCTTCAGACCTTGTAGTCGGGCGGGACCTCGGTGACCCCGAGATCGTGGTTGACGCTGAGCGCCATCGCGAACAGAAGGTCGCTCAGACGGTTCGCCCACTGGAGAAGTTGCGCGCGCTGGGGCTCGACGGCGTGAAGCGCCCAGAGGCCGCGCTCCGCTCGACGGGACACGGCGCGCGCGACGTGGAGCTCCGCCGCCGCGGCCGAGCCCCCGGGAAGCACGAAGGTGTGGACCGGTTCGAACATCCCCGCGAACTCGTCGGTCTCGGCCTCGAGCCGCTGGACGTGACGGGCCTCGATCCGGTGGGCCGGGGGCGCGGCGTGCGGCGGCGTGGCGAGCTCGCTCTGGGCGATGTACAGCTCGTGCTGCAGTCGGCGGATCACCGACCTGGCCCGGGCGAGCTCGGGCGGAAGCGTCGCCTCGACGCGGCCGAGCTGGGCCCCGAGCTCGTCGAACGCGCCGAAGCTCGCGATGCGCAGCGAATCCTTCGCTACGCGGGTACCGCCGACGAGACCGGTCTCGCCACGATCACCGGTGCGGGTATAGAGACGCGCGATACCCTCGCCTCCGGTCGCCACGGGAGCACGTCGAGCGGACTGCTCAACCCGTGGATCGGGCAGAACGAGATGTGCAGCACCTCATTATGCTTCGCGTCCTGACGGCACATTCGGCAGACGAATCCGCTACGTTCTTCCCACGCCAACGCGCCGTTCGCTTCCATGTTGCAACCAACCCGGGGACGTTAGCGCCCGAGGCGTCCCCGCCCCTCGCGGTCGGCCTGGCGCCGTCGTTCCCCGCGCTCGACGTTCTCCCGGGCCTGCTTGCGCAGTCGGGGGAGCGTCTCGGCGTGGGTCCGGGCGAACGCCTCGAGTCCCGACGTGAGCACCGCGACGAGCGCCGCTTCCACGTTCGGGGCCCAGCCGTCGTCGACGATCGTCTCGAGCTCCGCCCGCACCTGGAGCGGGATCGGGACGGCGTCAATTCGCGGCTCGCCGGTCGTTCGAACGAGTGAGCGCACTGCGTCCGATCGGTTCCGGCTCTGCTCCCGCGCGGCGAATTCGTCGAGGAGCCGAAGCTCCTCGGAGGTCAGTCGGACTCCCAGGAAACGGTCCTGGGATTCTCGCGCGGGGGCCAAACGCACGGCGTTTAACAAGATTCAACGATTATTTAGACATTATGCCATTTTCATTTTACATTGGGGGGCACCCCCGTCACCAACCTACCTTGGGGGTTGTCCGCGACCAGGCCCTGGCGTCGGCCGTGGTCTGGGTGGTGGATCGCATGGGTTCCAGCGAGCGTACCTTCTCGAGGCCCCGTGGTTGGCGCCAAGCCCCCCCAGAACACAGAGTCGAACCTGGGCGACGCGGTCCCGACGGGCGGGGCTCGGTCCATTCGATGACTACTTAAGCAAACCGAATCGGCTGTCGCGTCCCAGTGACAACTTCAATCACGTCGGGCAATCCGGCGCGCTGTAGCCGGGCAAGCGACAGATGGGTTAAATAACATGGAGACCGGTGGCCCGTCGGGAATCCGACGCCCACCGCCGGAAAACCCGGGGCGATCTCCCCGCGGGTCCCGTCCTTCCAAGCCGGCCCTCGGTGGATGGGGAGATCGCCTGTCGGTGGTGCAGAGTGAGGGATTCAGGTACTTAAATGGTGGTATTCGCAGTCGCACTTGCTCTCGGGTGAAGTCGTTCACTGGAGTGCCCGGCGCGCGATCATTTGGCGAAGGTTCGTCGGTGAGGGTTGGTCTCCCAACACCAGGAGTCCCCCGTCACCAACCCGATGGGCCTTCGCCCCCGGACCTCTCCAAGGACCCGTGAGGACCCGAGCCCCCCGTGACTCGAGACAGTCGAGGGGGGCGAACCCGTTCCGAGGGGCTCCCATTCGGAGTACCGGCAAACCATTTTCGTTCCCGTCGCGAGCCTACCGGCGGCATGGCCGAATTCTGGACACCCGCGTCGATCTTGACCTTCGGGGCTACGATGGCCTCACTCGCGGGACTCGCGGCCGGCGGTTTTGCCGCGGTCCGGTGGGGCGCCATTCCGGGAATCGGGTGGGGCCTCGTTGTTGGCGTTCTTGTACTCCTCTTGGCAGCCGTCCTCGCGTACCTGGTATTCATCCAAAGTTCGGCAACTACTGCTCGAGACTCCGAATCTCCCGGGGAAGGCTCAGGCGAAGCCTGGGTCCTAGATGGGGGAGACCCGAATCCGCTTCACCCTCGCGAAGGAGACCCGACCCTCCGCTTGGTGCCGACCGCCCCGAGCAACAAGTGCACCTGGTGCGGGCACGAGTGGAGTGAAAGTAACCCAGCGCGCTGCCCAAACTGTCAGACTCCGACTCCCCGGTGGCATGCGGCCTTTGACCCAAACCGGACTATCGGGCTCATGAACGAATACCTGATTAGATCCCTACAGACGCTGGACGGCGGGGTAATCCTCGGGCTATCGTGGCCTTCGGGCGGTGGGGGCGGGCCGAACCTTCCGATAGAAGATTTTCTGCTTAGTCAGATTCGAACCCAGGCAGAGCAGATGGGGCTCACGCTGTCCGATCTGGTCGGCGCGTACACAATCTCGTTCGTCCGGGATAGCGCCGGGGCGATCAGGGTCCGTGAGCTCCGCAGGAACCCGTACGCCCCGCCGGTCCGGTAGTCGCTGGACCGGTTCGCAGTAGTCAAGCGTGGGGCTTGGCCCCTCCGCGCTGCGGCCGGAAGGCGGAGGCGGGAATGGGTTTCACCAGGTTCTGCGCACTTTGAGTATCAAGGGGGCTCAACCCTCGGCTTGGCGAAACCGCAAGCTCTCCTAAGCACGGGACGGGGGCGCGGGACTACAATGACGAACTGCTCGGCCACATGGTCGCGCCCCCCAGGGAATGGGTTCTCGAGCTGGGCCTACTCGCGTCTTCGAGCGGCGTCCGCCGCAAGCGCCCCGAGGTCGGTCAGCCCGCTTAGGAGTTGCCTAAGCCCACGCACGGCCTCGTGTTGGAAGGCTTTCTCCTCCGAGGTCAGGTCCTCGCTCACGTCCGTAACCCCGTGAGCGATTCGTTCTACGCCTGAGAGGAGATCGTGGATGGCTTTCCGTCCAGCGTCGATATCATCGTCCATCATACCACCCCCTCGCCGACCGGCGTTTCGCCCGACTTTCGCCGGACCTGAGTTCCAGAAGTTCGCCGGGATCACATAAGCTCTGCTTACGAAAGCAACATAAGCACCGTAAGTAATGTCGATTCATGGAGCAGATCGTCCACATAATCCCGCTGGGTTGGGAGTACGATCGTGCCGTCCTTCCGCTGGAGAATCTGAAAGCCCATCGAATCTACGTCATCGTTCGGACGAAGGGGTTTCCCGAACGAGCGCATTACCTTGCGAAGCTACAGGCTTGGGCCCGGAAGTCAAAAGTTGAAACAAGAGTGGTTCCAATCGACTCCTTTCGCGACCTGCATTCCGTTATGAAATCGGTTTCGGAGATCATCGTTCGCGAACTCGGCGAAGGAAACCGAGTTTACGTGAACGTCTCTACCTCTGGCAAGGTCGCCGCGATAGGCGCAACCCTCGCGGGGATGGCCCACCTACCTCCAAACCGGGGCATGGTCTACTACGTGGCGGCTCTTGACTATCCGACTGACAGGGAGGCCCAGCGCGAACATGGTCTGGCGAAGGGGATGGATGGCGACCCGCTTCCCGTGCCCATATTCCCACTCAAACTCCCGAGTCCCGACTGCCAGCGAGTTCTCTCTACCCTCGATAGAGCGCCAGGAGGAGAACTTGCGTACACTGAGCTGCTCCGAAGTCTCGGCGACGGCGCTTTCGAGTCTTTTGCGGCGAAGCCGGCTTCGGGCAATGAGGGAAGGCCGGAGCGTACCCGACTCCAAGTGACCTTCAATCGTAGAATTGTGGCCAAGCTCGTCTCTGACGGGTCGGTGACCACTGTTGCGCGCGGGAAGAACCGATCTCTACGACTCACCGGGGCAGGGAGACAGCTAGCCGCCCTGTGCGTGTGATATTCCGACACGTCGAACGTCGGGTCCAACCCCACGTGCGTCGGGGGAATCTGTTCAGAGTACGACTTATAGTACGTATTCTATCCCGGTACCATGTCCGACCCCGAGATTGGCCCTCGCGTGGCGACCCGGAAGCGCTGCATCCAATGTGGGTACGAGTGGAATCCCCGCCTCCCAGACCCGCGGGTATGCCCGAATCCGAAGTGCCACTCCACCCGTTGGAACGACGCCTTCGATCTCGGACGCCTCATCGGCGCCCGCAACGAGTACCAGATTCTGCAGGTCTCCGCGCGAGACGACGATTCGGTCACACTCCAACTCAGACTCCGTGACGCAGGGTCGATGCCGAACCCCACCCTCTCGGGCCCAATCCTTCGAAGCCTCCGGAGGCGAGCGTCGAATCTCGGAGTGGCTGTCGCCGATCTCGTCGGCTTCATCATTCAGTTCGACCGCGACTCAAAGGGTCTGTTCGTCATTACAGACCTCTATCGGCCAACGAGGTGGCCACAGTGAAGCCCCTCCTCCTGACGACCTACGGGACCTGCCTCAAGACTTCCGAGCGCAAGCTAGTCCTCGTCAATCAGGACTCGGGCAAGCGGCTCGAATGGTCACCCAGCACGTTCCCGTACGATTCCATCGTCGTTGAGAATCTGGGAGGCTTCGTCACCTTTCCCGCCCTCCGATGGCTGGCGACCAACGGGATCTCGCTGACCGCCCTAGACTACTCAGGGGGGGTCCTCGCATCGTACTTGCCTGACTGGCCGATAAACTCCCGGGACCGCCTTGCCCAGTTGCGAGCCTGCACGGAACCCGCCGCCCGAATCGAGGTCGCCCGGTTTATTCTCGAGGCGAAACTGAACCATCCGATCCCGTCGAGCCTGCGGACGATCCAGGACTTGCTGCTCTACGAAGCTCACGAGGCGGACCGTTACTGGAAGTCCCTTGGGATCGTCCGCGACTACCCGAACGCGCGAGACCCGACTAACTCCACGATCAACTACGCCTTCGGCCTCTTGGAAAGTCGGGCCCGATTGGCGGTTCACCGACTCGGCCTCGAACCGTCGGTTGGTTTCCTGCACGAATCCCAGAACTACAAATCGGCCCTCGTCTACGACGTGATGGAGCCGTTCCGGGACGATGCGGTGAAGGTCGCACTGGCCGTCCGGAGGAAGCTTACCTCGCGGGATTTCGGCGACGTGTTTGGGCACGGGGTTCGACTTCGGCCCGAGGGAGCTCATCGGTTGGTCCGCGAGTTCGGCAAGTCGTTCCGGGACGATGAGATGATTCGATTCACGTCTCGGCTAGCACTTCGGTTTTCAGGTCCGGCTCCATTTCGAGACGCATCCTCGGAGAGTAGGCCGTCGACTCGGCCGCCACCCCGAACATCGGGTCGTACGGCGAACTTCCCATCCGCTTGAGTGACGCATTTTGAAGGCGGATCTCCTTCTCTTGGTCGTCCCAGGATCGCCATTTCTCGCGATCTATCCAAACCCCCTTCCGGCTCCGGTGGATACACTCGCCCAAGGAGTGGAACCGCGGGACTTTGATCGAAAGCCTCTCGACCCCCGATTTCCATCCCGCAAGGACATCGTCCCAGGGAATGCCCGACTTTCCATATCCACGACCGTACGTTTCCCAGCTCCCGTCGCTTCGTAGCAGTCGGTAGACGCCGGGCATGACCGAGTCCATGGCCTCGTATCGGGTGACCTCCCAATCCCCCAGATTCTCGCCCTGGTCTGACGGAGCGAAACCGATCGGTTCTAGGGGCACTCTGGAATAGATACCGTCGGTAGCGAACGACACGATCCCATCCAAGTTCTCGTGGGTCTGAAGCCAGATCCGTGCACGAGCGTACGACGTAATGTAGCCAGCGTATTCGTACTGCCGATACGTCGGGGTTCGGCCGAACACTCCATCTCGCTGCGCTGTCTTTCCGTAAAGCGCGTTGATACCGAGCTTGATGGCGCGCCCCTGCCCCGACTTCGGCCCCACCTCCCGTCGACGAGCATAGAGGTCGTTGATCCAGGGAAAGGCGGACTCCGTGGTCTCGGGGGTGAACTTCCACCCGTCCAAGAACTTTAGTGAAACGCCTCTTGTGAGCAATCCGGCCCGAACTTCAGGGTCCCAGTACCATCCTCTCCCCTGAGGGGGAAAGTAGATCGCACCATGTCGGTCGCGCCAAGGGAACGGGTAGTACTCCCAATCGTCGGGGCAGGCCCACTCGACGTGGTAGACCGAAATCTCTCTCGGTCCGTCCCAGGCAAGCCTTACCTCTAACGACCGCTCCCAGCGACCCCCGGATAACTTCGGAAGGCGAGTCATGGCGTCGGGATAGGCCGACCGCAGATCGTAGTTGATGATCGGCCCAGGAATCCGACCCGTCTGTCCCGTCTCTATTCTTCCGCCGTACATCGCGCGCATCGACACCGCCCGGACTTCGGCAGGCACTTGGCTCAGGACGTTTCGAGCGCCGTGCAAACCGAGCAGCTTCGTGGCGATTGCCCCGCCACCGTACCACTGGTCGAGTGGTATCCCCGCCGCGTAGAGCGAATCTTTGAGCTTCCGCAGAAGCTCGACGAGGCAGGCAAGTTCGAGTTCATTGTACCGCGTGATTGTTGGGAGGTCGTCGGGTCCAAACCCGTGCCGGGCGCCTTTTCCTGCTACAACCTCGGGTGGCAGCTGAATCTCCCAATCCTCGCAGGCTCCGACGAAGGATTTCTGGAAGAACGGAAACGAGTCCCAAATCCTAATCGAACGACTCGTTGGAATATGCTTGATGTGGAACCAGCGTCCGGGTGCCCATTGCATCCACCAGTCTTCCCACCTCACCTGCCCTGTCCTATGGAGCAAGACCAAGGCGCGGGCGTTGACGTCCTTGACCCAGTGATTAATATCG
>JAKIWS010000051.1 GCA_022749895.1 Thermoplasmata archaeon | reverse complement strand
CCGTCGCCGCCGCGCCGCGCCTACGTGGCGCCGCCCCCGCCGCCCCGCGAGGAACCCGAGGAGGAAGAGCGGGCCCCCGCCGCGCCGTTCAAACCCCGCGCGACGATCATCTGCGGCTTCTGCGGCACGCCGAACGAGCCGTGGATCACGCAGTGCCGCAAGTGCAAGCGGCCGCTCTCTTCGACCGGCAAAGGCTAGGCGCTTCCACCGTTCGCGCGGGAGCGTTTCGCGGTCTCCCCCTCACAGACTTTAAGCGCGAGCCCTTCTACGGCCCGTGTCTTAGAAATGAAAGTCGTTGTGGTGAGTGGCGGCGTCATTTCCGGCCTCGGGAAGGGGATCACCACCTCCTCCGTGGCGAAGATCCTCAAGGCGCGGGGGATCGCGGTCACGATCATCAAGATCGACCCCTACCTCAACGTCGACGCGGGGACGATGAACCCGTACCAGCACGGCGAGGTGTTCGTGCTCGACGACGGCACGGAGGCCGACCTCGACCTGGGCAACTACGAGCGGTTCCTCGGTCAGAGCCTGGTCGGCACGCACAACCTGACGACCGGCAAGATCTATCGGACCGTCATCGAGAAGGAACGCCGGGGCGACTACCTCGGCAACACCGTCCAGATCATCCCGCACGTCACCGGCGAGATCAAGCGGTCCATCCGCGAGGTGACGCAGGCCGCCGGGGCCGAGGTCGCGCTCGTCGAGGTCGGCGGCACCGTCGGCGACATCGAGTCGATGCCGTTCCTGGAGGCGCTCCGCGAGCTCTCCTACGAACTGGGGGAGGGTCACATGGCGTTCCTCCACACGACGCTCGTCCCGACCGTGGGACCGACCGGGGAGGCGAAGACCAAGCCGACGCAGCACTCCGTCCGCGAGCTGCGGGCGATCGGCATCCGGCCAACGATGATCATGGCCCGAGGACCGGCGCCGCTCACGCCGGAGATCAAGGCGAAGATCTCGCTGTTCTGCGACGTGCCGCCGGAAGCCGTGATCTCGCTTCCCGACCAGTCGACGATCTACGAGGTCCCGCTCGTCCTCGAGGCCCAGGGCGTGGGCCGCCACCTGACGAAGCTCCTCAACCTGCCGGACCGGGAGCCGGACTACGTCGCGTGGAAGGAGTTCCTCGCCACGTACCGGCGCGGCGACGGGGAGATCGAGATCGCGGTCGTCGGGAAGTACACCGAGCTCCGGGACGCGTACTTGTCGCACACCGAGGCGTTCCACCACGTGCAGGGCCGACTCGGAACGTCGATCCGGCTCAACTGGTACGACGCGGAGGATCTCCCCCGCGACCCGTCGGCGATCGCCCGGCTCCGCCGCTCCGACGCGATGCTCGTTCCGGGCGGGTTCGGCCCGAGAGGCGTCGAGGGGAAGGTGCTCGCGATCGGTCTCGCCCGGAGGGAGAAGATCCCGTACCTCGGTGTCTGCTACGGCTTCCAGATGGCCGCGGTCGAGTTCGCGCGAACGGTCCTCGGGCTCTCGGATGCGACGTCGACGGAGGTCGACCCCCACACCACCGACCCCGTGGTCTGCCTCCTCGAAGATCAGGGCACGGTCGCCGAGATGGGCGGCTCGATGCGGCTCGGCGCCCAGCGCGTGATCTTGGACCCGGCGTCCCGCATCGCGAAGGTCTACGGCCGCACCGAGGTGTGGGAACGGCACCGCCACCGGTACGAGATCAACCCGAGCTACCTCAGCCGCTTCGCCGAGCGCGGGCTCAAGGTCGCGGGGAACTCCGTCGACGGACGCGTCGAAGTGCTCGAGCTCGCCGATCACCCGTTCTTCCTCGGGGTACAGTACCACCCCGAGTTCCTCTCCCGGCCCGAGGCGCCCCACCCGCTCTACGTCGAGCTCGTGAAGGCGGCCCTCGCGCGCAAGGAGGTGCCGGCCGATGTCGCCGCCACGCCGGCTCACGCGTGAGCTCTCCGCCCTCGATGGCGCGGTCGTCCGCATCGCCGGGCACCTGGAGGATTACCGGGCGCTCGGCGGCGTCGCCTTCGCGCTCGTCCGCGACGGGAGCGGCACCGCCCAGGTGACTCTCAAGAAGGGCACCACCGCGCCCGAGATGTTCACGACGCTCGCCGAGCTCCCGCGGGAATCGGTCGTCGCGTTCGACGGCACGGTCAAGCTCTCCACGAAATCCCAGCGCGGCGTCGAGCTGATGCCGGATGCCCTCGAAGTGCTCGCCCGCGCCGAGGTCCCCCTTCCGCTCGGGATCGTTGACAAGGTCAACGCCGAGCTCGATACCCGGCTCAACCACCGGGTCCTCGACCTGCGCAAGCCCGCCGTCCGTGCGGTCTTCGAGCTTCGGGCCGCGTTGCTCGCGAGCTTCCGCGAGGGGTTCGCGCGCCGCGGTTTCCTCGAGGTCGAGACGCCGAAGGTGCTCAAGCAGGGGGCGGAAGGGGGCGCGACGCTGTTCGCCGTCGCGTACTTCGAGGAGACGGCGTATCTCGCGCAGAGCCCGCAGCTCTACAAGCAGATGCTCATCAGCGCGGGCTTCGAGCGGGTCTTCGAGATCGCCCCCGCCTTCCGCGCGGAGCCGTCCGACACCGTACGGCACATCACGGAGTTCACGAGCCTCGACGCGGAGGTCGGCTACGTCGACGGCTCCGAGGAGCTCCGGACGATCCTGGAGGGACTCGTGGTCGACGCCCTCGCCGGGGCACGAACCCGCCTAGGGCCGAACGGCTACCCCCATCCGGAGCACTTGGCCGAGCCGAAGCTTCCGTTTCCGAGGGTACCGTTCCGCCGGTGCCGCGAGATGCTGGGCCAGGCCGGGAACGATACCGACCTCGGCACCGAGGATGAAAAGCGGCTCGGCGATCTCATCGCCAAGGAGTTCGGCGCCGACTTCTACTTCATCACCGATTTCCCGACCGAGGCGAAGGCGAAGACGTTCTACGCCCGCCGTCAGGAGGGCGACCCGAGCCTGACGGAGTACTTCGACTTGGGCCACCGCGGGCTCGAGCTCGCGAGCGGCGGGATGCGCGAACACCGCCTCGACCGGCTGCTGGCCAACATCGCCGCCGCCGGGCTCGACCCGGCGTCGTTCCCCGGCTACCTGGAGGCGTTCCGGTTCGGGATGCCGCCGCACGGGGGCTGGGGGTTCGGCGTCGACCGGCTCGTCCAGTCGGTCGCCCGTCTCCCCAACATCCGGGAGACCCGGCTTTTTCCCCGCGACCGGTATCGGCTGGAGCCGTAGGAGGGTCCGTCGATGGTCGCCGTCAGCCGGAGCCTTCCCGCCCCCCCGGAGCTGGTCGGTCGCTGGGCCGCCGTGCTGGAGGAGGCCGGACTTCGCTCGAAGGTCCTCGAGATCATCGACCGGTTCCCCGAGCTCCGGTCCCTCGAGATCCCGTTCCCGCAGGTCGAAGGGAGCGACCTCGCCCTCGCGGACCTCTTGCTCGAGAAGCCGGAGGAGGTGCTCGCGGCCGGCGCCCGGGCGATGCGGGAACTGCTCCCCGTCGCCGGACTCGAATCCGAGGGGCTGCGCCTCCGGGTCACGCAACTTCCCACGACCGTCCGGAAGGCGATCCGCTCGATCCGGGAGTCCGACCTGAACCGGTTCATCGCCCTCGATGGGATCGTTCGGAAGGCGACGGAGGTCCGCCCCCAGATCCGGGAAGCGGTGTTCTCGTGCCTCTCCTGCCGCGCCGAGATCCAGGAGACGCAGGACGACGCGAGCATGATGCTCCGGGAACCGATCGAGTGCACCGGCTGCGGCCGCCCCGCGAGCCGGACCCGGTTCCGGCTCCTTCCCGAGAAATCGACCTACATCGACGCGCAACGGATCGAGATCCAGGAGAACCCGGAGACCCTCAAGGGCGGGGCGCATCCGCAGGGCCTCGCGGTCCTGCTCACCGAGGACCTGACCGGCCACGTCATCCCCGGGAACCGCGTCGTCGCGAACGGGGTCCTCAAAAGCCTCCAGCGGCCGGGCGCCGGTCGTTCCGGCGTCGCGCGCTCGACGACGTTCGACATGATGCTGCTCGGCAACTCGGTGGAATCGAAGCAGCGGGAGTACGAGGAGATCGAGATCTCCGAGGAAGAGGAGAAGCTGATCACCTCGTTCCGCAACGACCCGAACGTCGTCGACAAGCTCGTCCTCTCGCTCGCCCCGACGATCAAGGGGATGGAGGCCGAGAAGGAGGCGATCGTCCTCCAGCTGTTCGGCGGCGTCGAAAAACGCCACGCCGACGGCGTGCGCGTCCGCGGCGACATCCACGTGCTCCTGGTCGGCGACCCGGGGACGGCGAAGAGCCAGCTCCTGCGGTACATCGCCGAGGTTGCCCCTCGCGGCATCTACACGAGCGGCAAGGGGGCGACCGCGGCGGGCCTCACGGCCGCGGCGGTCAAGGACGACTTCGCCGGCGGTCGGTGGGTCCTGGAGGCCGGCATGCTCGTCCTCGCGGACGGGGGGATGGCGATCGTCGACGAGCTCGACAAGATGACCCCTGAAGACCGCTCGGCGATGCACGAGGCGTTGGAGCAGCAGACGGTCAGCATCGCGAAGGCGGGCATCACCGCGACGTTGAACGCGCGGTGTCCGGTGCTCGCCGCGGCGAACCCCAAGTGGGGGAGGTTCACCGACCAGCCGATCGCGGACCAGATCGACCTCCCGCCGACGCTGCTCTCGAGGTTCGACGTGATCTTCTCGATCAAGGACAAACCCGACCATACCCGGGACCGCCTCCTCGCGAACCAGATCCTGCTCTCCCACCAAGAAGGGGAGGGCCAGCTCGCGACCGGGCCGTGGGTCTTCGCACCGGGGGCGGCGCAGGCGCCGTTCCCGCCGGACCTGCTGCGGAAGTACATCGCCTACGCGAAGCGCACGGTTCGGCCGGTGCTCGCCAACGAGGCGCTGACAGTCCTCGAGGACTTCTACGTCAAGGTCCGCAAGTTGGGCGAGGCCGACAACGCCCCGGTCCCGATCACCGCCCGCCAGCTCGAGGCCCTGGTCCGCCTCAGCGAAGCGAGCGCGCGCGCCCGGCTGTCGCCGGTCGTCACGGTCCGGGACGCCGAGCGGGCGACGCGCATCGTGGAGACGTTCCTCGAGCGGGTCGCGATGCAGGCCGGGGGCGCGCTCGACGTCGACCTCATCACGACCGGGGTCGGCCACGGTCAGCGCGCCCAGTTCGAGACGTTGCTCGAATTGATGCGCGAACTCCAAGAGGCCGGCGGCGGCCGGTTCACGATGGAGGAGCTCAAGACCCGGGCCGAGAAGGTCCAGATCCCCGGACCCCGGACGGAAGCCCTCTTCCACCACCTTCGAAGCGCGGGCGAAGTGATGGAGCTCCGGCCCGGCGTCTGGCAGCTCGTTCGCTTCTAAAGCCTCGGACGGGAGCGCTCCCCATGCGTGCGGCGGGCCCTCGACATTTGTCGGGGGCCCGTATCGAGGAGGGCACACCCGCCCTCGAGGTGAGGGGCCCCCGGCCCCGACAGTTCGGGCGAAAACAACGCCTACAGTAGTTCGAGGTGGCCCCAGTGGCCCGCAACGACCGACACCAAGTTTCGACCGAGAGCGCCGACGCCCGAACGCCGAACGCGACCCGAACGACCGGTAGGAGCACGCATCGCCTGCGGAGAACGGGCCTCGCCGCCGCAGCGACCGCGGGTTCGGTCGCCGCCGTTCTCGCCCTGCTCTTGATACCGCTGGGCGCAGCCCACTCGGTCGGGATCATCGCGGCGGGAGCGGTCCCCGCGGGGGACGGACAGCTCCGCTCCGTCGACGCGAACTTTTCCGGCAACATCACGTTCACGAGCGTGTCGGTTGTGAACAACGTCACGAACCTTACCGCGACCACCTACCGGTCGCTCGTGGGCGACATGTCCGGCGTCCTGCTCGCGTACGAGTGGGGATCGGTCCAGCCCAACGGCTCGATGTGGGTCCGGGGAATCGGAACCTTCGTTGGGACGATCTTGGGCGAGGACCCGGGCGTCGTGGACCTGGTGTGGTTCGCCACCGGGATCTATGGGGGCGCCCTGCACGGTACCATCCACGTTTCCCAGGGACATGGCGGCCTAGCGGGCATCCACGGCTCGGGCACCGCGTCGGCCCGGTTCACCGGCGCGACGACCTTCGATGGGAGCTACGACCTGGCGTTGGCGGTTCCCTAGCGGGGCCAGGTCCGGAGCCGGCGCATGAGGTCCAACCCTTTCTCGCCCTTCGTCCGGAACCCACCGGCGACCCGGGTCGCCCCGACGCGACGGGCCGACCCGTCCGGGCGACCGGCGGCGCCGCACGCGGTCGATCGATATCGGGCGGACGTCGCGGGGACTACGGGGTTTATCGGGGAAGGCACCGTGCCGCGGGCGATAGGGAGGTGCCACGTCCTCGAATGCCCTCGGCCCGTGAGCGCCCCCGCCTCCAGCTCGAACGTCTGGTCCAACAACTGGAGCGGGATCACCCCGAGTGGAACGCTCGACGGTTCGAGGCCGAGCTCGAGGTGTTGGCCCCGGTCGTCTACGGCGGTTGGAAGGACGACACGCCCGAGTCCGAATCCCGCCTCCGGCAGGTCCAGCGATGGCGGTCGGGATTTCGTTCACCGGGGCTACCCACCGTCCACCTGCCGTTCCGCTATCTGTGGCCGGTCGGCGAACGGCAGCGCCATGCGCTCGAACCGGGGTTCGACCCGGGCCGGGCTCGGCCCCGGGCTTCGCATCGGGTCTTCCTGCAGAACGTTTCCGACGAAATCGTGCGCGAGGTCCGTGCTCGGCTGGGGGGTAAGGACGTGAGCTACGAGCCCGCCCTCGCTCCGAAAAGCTTCGCGATGGTCCGGTGGACGGGGAATCCGGACGTCCGCGCGGCCGCGATCGCCAGCGGCCCGCACGTCCGGCTGCCGTTCCCCTTCAGAGTGGAGTTCGCGGTCGCGAAAGGAACCCGGCGCGCTTCGCTCGACGGCGAGCTCGTACTGGATTCGGACGATGGTTGGGTCTCGTTCGTCTCCTCCGACGGCCAATCCAAGGAGATCGAGTGAACGAACGGTCCGGTCGACCGGGCGACCCCGCCGGACCGCCCTCGCCGGCGGGCAGCGCGCGCGGCGATCCCGCTCGCTCGCCGGGGCGCCCCTTGATCCCGGTCGCCTCCGAGCTCATTGGACGGGAGTCCGAGGTCCGCCAAGTGGGCGCGTTCTTGGACCGAACGGGCCGGGGCGATGGCGGCGTCCTCTTGGTCACGGGGGAAGCCGGGGTGGGGAAGACACGCCTGCTCCAGATGACCCGGGACCACGCTGCGGCGCACGGCATGACGGTGCTTCGCGTGGCCTGCCAGGACCGCGATCGCGGGGTGGCGTACGCCCCCTGGATCGAGCTCATTCGGGAATACGTAGCGGGCTCCCCGCGGGCGAGCGTGTACCGGACCGTGTCTCCCCGGATCGCCGCGCTCGCGAAACTCGCCCCGGAGATCCAAGATCACGTCTGGCTCCACGATCCCGACGCCCCCGCGCCCGCCGAGTGGGAGCGCCGCAACTTCCTCGCGACCCTGGCGCAGTTCTTCGTCGCCGTTTCCGAGGATCGGCCGCTAGTGATCGCGGTGGACGACGTGGGGTGGGCGGACGGGGCGTCCCTCGAGCTGCTCGAGACGGTCGCGCGCGTGGGCCGAGGAAGCCCCCTCAGCGTGGTCGGGGCGTACCGCGATACGCACCTCGACGAGAATCCCGGACTCCAGGCGTTGGTGCTCGCACTCGAGCGAGAGCGCTGGGCGACGACCATCCAGGTCCGACCTCTGGACCCGGACGCTCTTCGCACGCTCGTGGGCGCCGTGCTCGAGCGCCCCGACGTGGCCGGTGAGCTCATCGACCTGCTCTACGCGAAGACCCGGGGAAATCCGTTCTACACCGGCGAGATCCTGCAGTCCCTGGCGGACGACGGAACGATCTTCCAGACCCCGGAAGGGTGGGGGTGGAACTCGGTCTCCCAGATTCGCTTGCCCACGACCGTCGCGGGCACGATCGCCGGCCGGTTGGAGAGACTCGATGAGGAGAGCCTCCAGGTGGTCCGCATCGCGTCCCTTCTAGGGCTCGAGTTCTCGTTCGGGCTCCTCGAGCGGGTCGCCGATCTCCCGCAAGAGCGCCTGCTCACCGCGCTCGAGCGGGCCCAGCGCGTCCGGCTCGTCCGGGAGCGCGGCCCCGGCGGAGCGGGCATCGAGTACGAGTTTTCGCACCCTCTGATCCAGGAGGTACTCGAGGCGGAGTTGAGCCAGGCGCGGGCGCGCGTCCTGCATCTCCGGGCCGCCCGGGTACTGGAAGCTTCGTACGGGGCGGGGGCGGTCGATCACGCGGCCGTCCTCGCGTACCACTTCTTGCGCGCGGACGACCGGGCGCGGGCGCTGGAGTTCTCGGTCAAGGCGGGGGACCGGGCGTCCGCGGTGTTCGCCCGCTCGGAAGCGGCCGGGCACTACCGATCGGCGCTCGGGCTGTTACCGGCCGACGGTGAGCCCGAGCTTCGTTGCCGACTCCAAGAGGGGCTGGCGGACCAGGAGCGCGGCCTCGCCGACGTCGAAACAGCGGCCCGTCAGTACGAGGAGGCGGCCGACAACTGGGAAAAACTGGGGAAGCGGTCGGAAGCAGCGGAATGCCTCCGCCGGGCCGCCGATTGCTGGCCGGGCGCACTTTCGGAGGTGTCCCGGTTCCTCCAGAGGTCCCGACGGCTCCTCGACGGAGAGCCTCCCGGACGTACCTTGGTCGCGTGGTACTTGTCGAACGGAACCACCGTCGCGGATCAGGGGCACCTCGTCGAGGCGGAGGACGGGTTCCGCCAAGCGCTCGCTCTCGCCCGATCGATCGGCGACCCCCGGGGCGAGGCGTGCGCGCTGTTGAAGCTGGCCTATTGCGTTCCGCCCGACCGCCGCGCCGAGTTCTCATCTCTCAATGACGAGGCCGAGAAGATCATCGCGGGGCACGGTCTCTCGGAGCTCAACGGGGACCTCATCCGAGGACGGGGGATTTACGCCTACCATTGCGTCGGGGACCTCCCGGCGTACATCGGTCTCATTGACGCGATCGTCGAGTTCGCTCGGAAATCGGGCGACGTCGAGCTCGAGAGCTACATGCGGGGATTCGCCCACCCGTGGGTCTACCTCCGCACGGGGGACTTCCGACGCGGTCTCGAGCTCGTCGATGAGCGACGCCGGAGCCACCGATCACTCGGTCTCAGCGGATGGGCACCGACCGTGGAAGCGATGGGCGTGCACGCGTACCTGACCATGCTCTTGGGACCGCTCGAACGGGGCGAGGCGCTGCTGGCCGAGACCATTCGGGCCGAGCACGAGCATCCGCTCTGGCGCGACGAGCCGCACCTTCAGCAGTTCCTGGGCCGGCTGCGCCTCCTCCAGGGTCGCCCCGTCGAAGCGGTCGACGCTCTCGAAGCGTCGCGGCGGATCTACCTCCGCGGAGGCCCGCCCGCCTGGCACGCGCTCTTTCTCGCCGAGACGCTCCGACTTCTCGTGCGCGCTCTGGTCGAAGTCGGACGGACGGCGCAGGCCCAGGAAACGGCCGACGAGCTCGGGGAGCTTGCGAAGAGATTCGACAGTCCCCCGGCCTGGGCGTTCGCCTGGCGCGGGAGGGCGGCGTGCGCCTTGGCCGCGGGGGACGGGATCGGCGCGCTCGCTCTCCTGGAGAAGAGCCGGGCGGTATGGGAGCGCCTCGGATGGAAGTACGACCTTGCCGGAACTTGGTTCGAGATCGGTCAGGCCCGCTCGACCGCCGGAGAATCCGCGGAGGCCGAACGGGCCTTTCGAGAGGCGCTCACGCGCTTCCGTGACCTGGGAGCCCAACCCGACGCAGAGCGGGTCATGGCCCGCCTCGAGCTCCCGGGATCCTGACGACGAGCCTCGCACGAGACCGGGCCTCCTCCGGGTAACCCGCGAGCGCTCGGGGGGGCGCCGGCAGAGCGCTCCCTTGGGATTCCGGCCTCGGAAGGGGGTCGGCACGGAATCTCGAGGGAGCCGGCGTCGTCGGCGCCCACGCCCTCGTTGGGGGGCAGGCCCCGACGAGAGCCAGGAACAGGGCCGTTTCGGTCCACCCGGCCCCGCGCCGAAGGTTCGAGGTGGCGCGGCGTCGTGGCCCGCTGAACCACCGGCCCGGCGCCGGGCCGTCTACCCGGCCCGTCGTTCGAAGCTTACGACGACGTTGAAGACGTTGTCCGTCGCGAGCCCGCCGGAGATCAACCCGGCGCCCCACGCGACGGAGAGATGCTCGTCCCCGAGGTAGACGAGCCCGATCGTGTCGCCCGGCCACACGCCGTCGATCCCGTAGTACGAACTCACGCGCACCGCCGGGCCAAGTCGCGGCGCCGCCCCGAACGGAGAGAAGACCGCCGCGTGGATGCTCCAGCCGCGCGCCGTGTCGTTCGTGAGCCAGGCGACGTAGGCCGTACCCCGCGGACCGGCGACCACCTGGACGAGGTGGGCCGACGGCGACGCACCCGAAGCCACCCGGAGCGGTTTCGACCAGGTCGCCCCGTGGTCCGTCGAGTCGACGACCCACGCGATGTCGCCGTGGGGCGCTTGCGTATCGAACGTCGCGAAGAGCGTCCCGCCGGCGCCCACCGCGAGGCTCCCGTCGATCCACCAGGTCGAATTGGTCGTCGTGAAGGCCGGCCGACCGACGAGCACGGGGGAGGACCAGGTCGCGCCCCCGTCGGACGAGGTCGTGAAGAACTCGTGCCCGTCGCTCAGCGCCAACGTCACCGGAGCCGTGCGAAATGCCGCGTAGAGAACGGCGAGATGGCCGTCGCGTTCGACCACGACGGGGGCGCTCCAGGCGCCCCCGTGCGGGAAGCCGGGACTCACGTGGACGGAACGGCTCCAGTGGTGCCCCCCATCCACCGACCGCGCGAAGACGATGTTCAAGTCCCCGGCGGCGAAGCTACAGCTGTACGCCCCGACGCAGTTGAATTGGACTTGACCGACATTCGGCGCGTAGTCCCAGGTCATGTAGAGCGTTCCGTTCGGCGCCACGGCGATGAAATCGCGATCGTCCGCTCCAAGGGGGTTCGGCCGGAACACCTGGGTCACGAAGGCGAAGCTGCGTCCGTGATTGTAGGAGACCGCCACGAACGGGGCGCCCGAATTGTTGTCGGAGCTGTTCGCGTGGATGAAGGCAACGTACACGGTGCCGTTCGACGACGTGACGATCGAGGGGTCCCAGCTGAACGCGGACGTCGTGTTGTTCGTGAAATTCTGGCTGCCGAGCACGATCTGCGCCGGAGCGAAGGAGGCACCTCCGTCGGTCGAACGGGTGAACCAGATCCCCGGTGACGAGCCGCCCGACATCCAGGTGGCATAGAGGGCGTGCGTCACCGGATCCACGGCTTCCATCGGCTCGCCGTTGGCTCCCGGCACGGACCAGCTGACCGGGATCGTCGAACCGACCCTGACCGTGGGCCCGGCGACGTGCCCCCCCAGTCGGGGAGAAGCCCCTCGTGCATGGCCCTGAGCGAAATCGATCCCCGCCCGCAGGCCGTCGTGGAGGGGTCGGAGGGGGACGTTGAGGACCCCGGAGAGAGTGAGTAGGCCCACCGCGCATGTTAGAAGGATCAGGACGGCAGGACGGCCGGAGGCCATTCGAGGTCGGCGAGCGCGCGCCGTCCCCGTAGGGTCGATCCCAATCCTATCTCGACCCGATCCGCGTACCCGGAGCGATTTCCGCCCACGTACTTCCATGACTCCTCCATTGGTCGACGTTGTGGCGGAGCTGTCGGAGTTGGGGACCTCCCGTCTCCGTGGGGGGCGCGGCCGGGCGATTGGGTTCCGGTCCGACAGGTGTCGGGGCTCGGCGCGGTCCAAACGTTCCATGCGCTCCGCTCGAGACACCTCGCGGGCCCGTGTTCGTGGCTCGGACGGGGTGGCTTCCCGGCGTCGGAGTCCTGATATCCCGTTCGGCGCGTACCCGGACCGAAGGTCCTGCTCCTATGCCCAACGACATCGTGATGCGGATCCACCGGGTCCGCGCGGAGTTCGTCGTCGCCGCGTGCGACGCCGAGCTCATCGGACGGAAGCTCCCGGTCGGGGCCGCCGGCCATACGGTCGAGGTCACGTCGTTTTTCTACGGGGAACGGCCGGTCAGCCGGGAAGAGCTCCTGTGGGCGCTGAAACGGGCGACGGTCGTGAACCTCCTGGGGAGCCGCGCGGTCGCGCTGGCCGTCGACGAGGGGTTCGTGGAT
>JAKIWS010000050.1 GCA_022749895.1 Thermoplasmata archaeon | reverse complement strand
TCCTCCCCACGGACACCTGGAAGTTCGCCTCCGGCACTTGGACGCAGCTCGCTCCGTCGAGCAATCCCGGCGGCCTCTTCTATCCCGTGATGACGTACGATACCAAGGACGCCTACGTGCTGTTCTTCAGCGGGCAGGACGCCGCCGGGCACGTGCACAACGCCACGTGGAAGTTCGTCGCGGGTCAGTGGACCCACCTCACCCTCACCAAGGCCCCCGGGACACGGTACGCCGCGGGTTTGACCTACGACGCCAAGGACGGTTACGCCGTTCTGTTCGGAGGGACCGACGGGACGGCCACGTTCAAGGACACCTGGAACTTTACCGCGGGGAAGTGGTCCAAGCTCGCGCCCGCGATCATGCCCAAAGCACGCTCCGGTGAGTTGCTGGCGTACAGCGCTCGGGACGGCAAGGTGGTATTGTTCGGGGGGTACGACGGGGTCAACCTTCTCTCCGACAGTTGGACGTTCGCTGCGGGCGCTTGGACCAAGATCTGGACGAACGGTCACCCCTCGAACCGCGCCGACATGGCCGGGGCGGACGGAACGAGCGCCACCAGCGTCGTGCTGTTCGGAGGGTTCGGTGGAGCCGGCGTCGTGAACGACACTTGGCTCGTCCATGGACTCGTGTGGACCCACCCCCAGCCTAGGGTTCCGGTCTCTCGCTCGTTCGATGCAATGACCTACGATGAGGCCGACGGGTACGTCCTTCTGTTCGGGGGATTGGACCCTAGCACGGCCCACGAGCTCGGCGATACGTGGAAGTTCGCCCACGGCGTCTGGACGCCGCTCCATCCTGCGACCTCCCCGGCGCCTCGTCATGCGGCGGGCATGACGTACGATTCCGCCGACGGGTACGTGGTCCTGTTCGGGGGGTATGACTTCGCGTCCTCGAGCGCGTTCGGGGACACGTGGACGTTCCTCAATGGCGCATGGACCCAGTTGTCGGGTACCGGTCCGGCCGCCCGGTTCGACGTGTCGATGACCTACGATTACGCGGACGGGTACGTGCTCCTCTTCGGGGGAGCGTTGGTTACCCGCTTCCTGGACACGTGGAGCTTCTCCGGGGGAGTATGGAGTCAGCCCTCCATCGTTGGGTCGTCTCCGAACGCACGGGACGGCGCGGCGATGGCATACGATTCCGCCGACGGGTACGTTCTCTTGTTCGGCGGCCAGCAGGACACGGGAAACGTCTGGTTCGATACCTGGTCGTACGCGGCGGGCACGTGGACCAACCTTACCGGGTCGGTTACGGGGATCATCCCGGTCGGGGTCCAGGGAGGCGCCATGGTGGACGACAGCTTGGACGGCTACGTCGTCCTGTACGGAGGGATCGACTCCGCAAGCCTGCTCTACAACGATACGTTCGCGTACTCGGGAGGTGTATGGACCAAGTTCGTCTACGCCACGAACCCTGGCCCCGACTCGTACCTCGGTATGGCGGCGGACCCGCCCGACGGCTCCCTCGTCCTCTTCGGGGGGTACGCCAGCCCGTCCCCCGGGACGTGGACCTACTGATCGGGGGCCGAAGCGTCGCTCTCGCCGATGGACCGGTTTTCACCATCGATGGGCTCGCCCCCGGGTGCCCGGGAGACGCCTCTTCGACCTCGGAGAAGGCGCTACTCCAATCACCGACACCGACCTAGGTCGATGAGGGCGAGTCAGGGACCTTGAACCGCGGGGGTTGGTCGAAAGCCCCGCCGGATTAGACCCCCCGGGTCAACCGTTCGTGCAGCCGGGAGAGAGCCTTGCGGTTGTCCGGGTAATGCAGTCGTTCGCTCGCGGCGCGGTGTTCGAGCCACTCGAACCCGTCATGCGCCGGGCTAAAACGGGGCGGGGCAGGAACGTCGATCTCCGCCCCAAATCCGTGGAGCCGCCCCTTTCGGCCATCGGGGCCGTCGAACCGGAAGCGCCACCCGAGGGAGATGACGCTCCGGGGGTGGGAGAAGGGTCTCCTCGTCGATCTCGCGACGCACCGCCGAGCGGAAATCCGCATCGGCCGGTTGGACCTTGCCGCTGACCGGGACCCAGATCGCGCCACGCTCCGGGGGACGTGGCAGGATCAGGTACTTCGGGGGAGAGGACGCGAAGAGGTAGCCCTCGACGCACTCCTCGTCGATCGGAGGGTCGTAAGCCACGCCCGGCGGGCTGGTGGAGAGGCTACCGGTGAGGTTGGTCCAGGGGCCGGCGAGGTACGTCCAAGTGTCGGGGTACTGGCTCGTGCCGCCCCCGCCCCATTGAGGATTCCCAAAAACAGCACCACGTACCCATCGGCCGAGTCATACGCCATCTGACCCGAACTCGAGCGGGCCGACGAGCGAGATCGCTGCCTGGTTGCAAATCTATTTCCTGCGCCGCCTCTCCGGCGGCCATGCAACCGCAGCCGTCGACGGGAGAACAGCAACCGAGCCCAAAATCCGCACATCGGGGATACGGAGGCGGACGTGGAGCGAGCCTGGGATTGGCGGTCGGCGCACTGGCCCTGGCCGTGGTGGCCCTGGCGGCGAGCTTCCTTGTGCCCGGGCCCGCGGGCGCGCTCGGCAGTCCGGGGGCCACCGGGGCGCAAGGTCCGAGCGGAACTCCGGGGGCGGCCGGCGCGCCGGGTTCGACCGGTAGCCCGGGAGCGACCGGCAGCCCCGGAGCTACCGGCGCCCCCGGTGCGCCCGGCTCCCCGGGAGCCCAAGGACCACCTGCCTCCAATTGGTGGGCCGTCGTCGACGCCAACGGGACGCTAGCGCGCGGAAGCAATGTCACGGCGGTCTTCACCTCCGGGACGGGGCACTACGTGGTGTACTTCCGGAACCTGGCCAAACCCACTTTCAGCTGCAACTTCGAGGCGACCCTCGGCTCGGCCGACAGCAGCGCCCCACCCGCCGGCATGATCGGCGTCGCGACCAATTCGACGTACAGCAACGGTGTCGAGGTCTGGACCTACAACGCCGCGGGGACGATGACCATCCAGTCGTTCTACCTGGCGGTCTTTTGCTAAGGCCCAAGCGAATCAAAGCGGAGTTCGATCTTCGTCCATCCGAGCCCGAAACTCCACGCGAGGGAGAAGACGGTCCGGGGTCATGAGAAGCCGGTCTCCTCGTCGATCTCGCGTCGGACGGCCGCACCGAGATCCGCGTCGGCCGCTTCGACCTTCTCGCGGCCCGCATGCGGCGAGCCTCGATGCCTCCGAGGCGGCGTCCACCGCCTGTGGGCCGAGCGGGCCGCCCGACGAACTCCCGACCTTCCCGTTCAGTACGTCCAGGTCGTGTAGGGGTAGGTGGTACTGAGGAGAACGACGGCGTTGTCGGCCGCGTCGAACACCATCCCGAACTGGGCCTGGATCGGAGGATGGACCGCCGGCGAGAGCAGAGTCCACACGCCGTTGGTGAAGGACCACGTGTCCGGCGGGATCACCGTATTCTGGTTGATCCCTCCGAAGAGGACGAGATAGCCATCGTACGTGTCGTCGACGAGACCCCCGTACGCCCGGCCCGGAGGGCTGGTGGAGAGGCTACCGGTGAGGTTGGTCCAGGTGCCGGCGAGGTACGTCCAGGTGTCAGGGTACTGGCTCGTGCCGGCCCCCCCGTTGAGATTTCCCGAGAACAGCACCACGTACCCATCGGCCGAGTCATACACCATCTGCCCCGCACTCGAGCGAGCCGACGGACCAGACGCGGCGGTCTGGGTCCAACTCCCGCCCGAGAAGGTCCACGTGTCCGAGTAGGCGGTGAGGGAGGAGGCGTTGAAACCTCCGAACAGTAGCAGATAGCCGTCCGCATAATCGAACGCGAGGCCCGCCCACCCTCGGCCTGTTGGTTGTGTCGGCGTGACGAGGTGCGTCCAACTCCCGGCCGCAAACGTCCAGGTGTCGTTGAGCGGGATCCCGAACGACCCCGAGGGAACGGCGCCCCCGAACAGAACCACGTACCCGTCCGCCGGGTCGTAGGCCATCGTGGGCCCGTAACGCGGGGAAGGGGCGATGGAGGGATGGAGCTGGGTCCATATCCCGTGGGCGAACTTCCAGGTGTCGCCGTAGAGGCCTGCCCCGACACCGCCGAACAGGAGAACGTAGTGATCCCCTTCGTCGTAGGTCATGGCGGGCGAGCTGCGGATCGGAGGCAAGTGAGGGAGGGCATGCGCCCATGCCCCGGCGGAAAAGACCCACGTGTCGTTGAGATATCCACCCGTGTGGGTCTGTCCTCCGAAGAGGACGATGTTGGACGCGGCACTTCCGTCCGCCATCGCCAAGCCCCCCCGGTTCGACGGATGGGCGGCAGTGCTGATCTTGCTCCACGCGCCGGCGGCGAACACCCAGGAGGCGGAGAAGTACGTCGTGCCGTTGAGGCCGCCGAACAGGAGGAGCTCATGGTCCTTGGCGCTGTACGCCAACGCCGCTCCAGAGCGCGCGTCGGGCGCCGGAGATGGGGTGAGCTTGGTCCAGTGACCCCCGGAGTAGTTCCAGGTGTCTCCGAGAGCCTTGAAGGTCGCATCCGATCCCCCGAACAACACCGCGTAGCCGTCCTTCGCGTCGTAGGCGAACGCCGCTTCGAGGCGGCCGGCCGGCGCCGGGCTCGGGGTCAATAGGGTCCATTGACCCGCTTTGAACTCCCACGTCGCGCTCTTGACCACCAAGCCGATCGTGATGCCACCGAAGAAGACGACGTAGCCGTCCTTGGCGTCGTAGGTCATCGAAGCGTAGGCCAGCGCACCCGGGTTGGACGTCGGCGTGAGTTTGGTCCACACCCCCCCGGCGAACTTCCAAGTGTCGGTGAGTCCGGTGGTTCGGGTGAATCCGCCAAACAGCAGCACGTAGTTGTCGGCTCCGTCGAACGTCATCGCGGCGGCCGACCGGGCGGGCGGAGACGTCGCCGGATGCAGGTGGGTCCATGACCCCGCGACGAACGTCCAGCTGTCACCGAGGACGGCCGTCCCGTTCGCCCCTCCGAACAGGAGCACGTACTTGTCCCGAGCGTCGTAGGTCAGGCTGGCCAGTTGGCGTGGGGCCGGCTGGACGGGAAGGCTCCACGATGGGAGGGTGTGCAGGATCACCTTGACCGGGCTGTGGGTCCCGCCCGGACCGCAGCTCGCTCCTGCGCCGGAACCCGCCGGCGGGGAACAGGTCCCTGGGCTCCCTCCTGCCGGTCCATCCCCAGCCCGGAGCGAGGAGGCGGCGGCCGCGAGTTCGAGGGACGCGATCCCCCTGTCTCCGAGCACGGGTGCCACGACCCCGGCCGCGTACGATGGGGCGGACGAGTTCAACGGGGCGAGGAAGCTGATCAATTCGACGGCCACAACGGCCGTGACCAGGACGTAGTTCGCAAGGACGGCCTTCGACCGTATCCCGCAGGGATAGTGTGTCTTACTGCCTTCGAGCAAGTCTGCCTCCCCCGTGCGGCGGGGGAGTAACCCCCTGATGATAAATCCCTACGTATAACCCGGGTCGACCGAGTTCGAGGAGCTTGGGGAAAGGCTGGGCGGAGATCAGTAGAAGCCGGCGCCGACCATCGTGACGGACGTGGCGAGCAACAGCACCACGGCCAAGGTCGCGGTGATACGAGCATGGAGGACCGCGCGCGGGAAGTCCGCGGGAGGTTCGTGCCCGCCCGAAGCCAGCATCTCTCGGATCATGCGCACCGCTTTGAGTTGCAGGGGCACGGCCAGGAACTCCGATACCAGGAACGCGATGATCGCGAGCGACACGCCGACCGTCAGGTCGACGCCGTAGAAGGACGACAGCGTGAGGAGTCCGAACCCTCCCATGTTGTAGAGCAGCAGCGCCCCGAAGAGGATGGTGAGTCCGGCGAATACCTGGAAGAAACGGGCCACCCCCGGAACCACCTTCACCAGAAACTCCCCCGAGCTCGCCGGGGAGAGCTTGGCGAGCGCCGGGCCGACCACGAACGCGAACAGGATCCCGCCCCCCAGCCAACCGATGGCCGAGACCACGTGAAGCCAAGCCAAGAGCCACGTCAACAGCAATTCGCGCAGCCTACCTCCGTCATCGAGGGTGGCCACAATATAAGCGAGTCCAAACGGGTGGCCCAGCGCTACGGGGCCGGAACCTCGGAGCGCGGCCGACGTGGAGTTGACCGCCCAACGCCCCTGGTAACCCGGAGTTCTTTGCGGCTCCGCTGATCTGTGCCCTATGGCGGGTCTACGGGTGGATCCGGGGTCACCCTCATCCGCTCGAAGACCGGTACTCCTTCATAGCGGTGCGACTCACCCCAGTGTGACGCTCACCGAGCTCGCGACGTGGGTCGGCATCGCGGCGTCCTCCGCTCTCGTGGTGTCGGTATGCCTCTTGGCCTACAATCTCCGGGCGAGTCGGATGGACGCCCGGAGGAACTTGGCGTTCTCGATGATGGAGCAGCTCACCTCCGCCGACTTTGCCGCGCGGCGGTGGAAGATGCATGGTGCGGTGGCGGCGGCCGCCGCCGCGGGTTGGAAGGAGTTCGACGACTGCCTCGAAGACTTCGAGAGCCGGTCGTTCGCCTACCAGTACGAGCTGATCGGTCAGATGGTGCGCTCCGGAACCCTCGACTACAAGCTGGTCCGAGACTTTGTTCAGTTCAGCATCGTCGCCGACTGGAACGCGTTCGCGCCGCTCGATGCCCATTTGGAAGAGCGGTATCCCGGCCGTCCCAGTCCCTGGAGCCGCTTTCATCTGCTCGCCCAGCGGATCACGACCGAGCTCCACGGACCGGAACTCCGAAACCAAGGCCCTTAGGATGGTCGGACGCCCTGCCAGCCTAGACGACCGCGGTCAGCCGGTGGTGCAGTCGGGCGAGGGCTTCGCGGTTGTCGGGGTAATGGAGTCGTTCGCTCGCTTCGCGATACCCCAGCCACTCGAACGCGTCATGCTCGGAGCTGAGGCGGGGCGGAGCACTATCCTCGAGCTCAACCCCAAATCCGTGGAGCCGCCACTTTCGGCCATCCGGGCCGTCGAACCGGAAGCTCCAGTCGAGGGAGAAGACGGCCCGGGGGTGGGAGAAGCCGGTCTCCTCGTCGATCTCGCGTCGCACCGCCGCGCCGAAATCCGCATCGGCCGGTTCGACCTTGCCGCTGACCGGGACCCAGATTCCGCCGCGCTCGGGGGGACGTCGAAGGATCAGGTACTTCGGGGGAGAGCCCGCGAAGAGGTAGCCCTCTACGCACTCCTGGTCGATCGGTGGATCTTCAGCCACGCCCGGCTCCCCGCCGGGAAAGTATCTTCATGATCGCTTCGGCCGGCGCACCGTGGGTCCCCTCCAGCGCCTCGATCGCTTCGTCGCGCTCGGCGCCGGCCTGCGCCATGACCAGCTCGATGTCCTCCTCGGGAGGGCCCGTCGTCCCGGAAGACGCAGACGCCGTGCTGGTCGGCGATCCGACGGAGGCGGAACGGGGGCGCACCTCGGAGTTCCCGACGACCTGGTACGTCCGCACGCCCTGGACCGTGAGGATCGTGACCTCGGGGGCCTTGAACACGTGCTCCTTGTCGCGCGTGCGGATGATGACCTCCTCCACCCCGTCGACCGACTGCGTCGACATGCCGAGGCGCTTCATCATCTGCTCCATCTGGCGAGGGTTCTGGCGTCCTCCGGGGATCATCGAAGCGCCTCTCCCGCCCGCGACCTACTCTTCGTCGGGTCCGGTCGCGGCGCGGATCCTCGCCTCGAGTTCGGGGTCGACGGGCATCTCCTCCGGGTCGATCGAGCGAATCGAGCGCCGTCGCTTGCCTTGCACGCCCTCTTCCCGTAGGCGGCGAGCTTGCTCGCCGAGCTCCCCGAGCACGTCCGAGATCCCGGCGTAGAAGTTCCAGCCGGTGTGGGACGCGTAGAAGATCCCCCGGTCGGTGTTCAGCCGGGCGTGGACGGTCGCATCCCCGGTCCGGTGGGTGGCGTGGGGTGTGATGTGGAGGCTGAGCATCAGCGGATGGACCTGGCGGGAGATGTGCCGGAGCCCTTTCGCGACCAGACTATCGATCTCCGTGAGGACGGCCGGGTCGCCGGAGCCTCGGAGGCCATGGACCTGGACGTAGACGTCCCCGAGCTTGCCTCCCTCGGTCGGCTCGGCCCCGCCGACGGCGAGCCCGAGGAGGTCGGTCTGGCTCACGACGCCGATCGGCCTGCCGTTCTCCTCGACAAAGACGCTGCTGACCTTTTCGCGGCTCATCAGCGCGGCGGCCTCTCCCGCGGTTCCCGTACGAGGGATCGTCCGCGCGGGGCTGTTCATGATCGTCCGCACCTCGATCTGGAAGGCACTGGTGCGCTTCCCGACGTCCCGGCTCCCTCCGCGGACCGGGCGCCAGAGAACGCGACCCAGGTCGGCGACGCCCACGGCCCCCACGAGCTGGCCACGACGGTCAACGACCGGGAGCGGGTGCTCTTCGAGAATGCGGATGTGGCCGAACAGCGTGCCGACCGGCTGGGTCTCCCGGACGATGAGGCCGGGCGGGCTCATGATCGCCCCGACGGAGTGCTTCGCGATCGTCTCGAGGCGAGGGATCCATTTCACAAGGTCCGTCCGCGAGACGATCCCCTGGAGCTCCCCCCGGCGCCCCATCACCGGCGCCGCCCGGAGGCCGGCGGCGAGCAGCTGCTCCGCGAGCTCGGGGAAGCTGGTCTCGCTCGTGACCACCGGCGGGAGGACGAGCAGGTGCTCGACCTTCGTCGTGAGCGGCAGGTTGGTCCGGCGGGCCAGGGTTTCGAACGTGATCATCCCGGCGAGCCGGCCTTTCTTGAGGACCGGGAGCTCGTGGAACGAGCGACCCCGCATGAGGCCGAGCGCCTTCGAAAGCGGGGCGTCGTGGGGGAGCGTGACCGGGTTCGGCGTCATCAGGTCCCGCGCCGTCGGCCAGTCGGTCACCATACAACGGACCCCCCGAGGTCGTTGGGCCTTAAGTTTTCGCTCGTGCGCTACCCAACTGCGTGGTGCCCTCGCCAGCTTGTGACGGGCGAGCATTGTTGACACTCGCCCAGGGGCCGAGCGAGACCGGATTTCGATCGTTGCGGCCGGACCACGAGCCGTGAGGTACAACGTTCCTTAGAACTCCGGATCATTCGCGAGCGAGCTTCGCCTCGCGCTGGAGGATGATCCGTCCTTCGTCGACCGCGTGGGTGGTCGCGACATGCTCCGCGCCGAGCTCGCGTCGGTCCCGCGCATCGACCATCTTGCTGAGCCATTCGAATTTCAGGAAGATCAGCGGGTCCTGCGTCGTCTCCCGCAGGTGGCCGATCAGGTCGTTCGGTTGGCGGAGCGCGAAGTAGTAGCTTGTGATCCAATTACCGAAGGCTTCCCAGACCATTTCCTGGTCCAGGATCTTCCGGAAGGTCTGCGCGCCGACAAGCTCGAAGAACGTGACCACTTCGAGGTTCGTGATGTCGTCGACCTTGCCCTCGAGGAGCCGCTCGCTCAGGTGGCGCCGGGCCGTTCGCATGCGGGGAGAGTCAAACTTCTCCCGAAGGTCCATGACGGTGCTCGCGGAGTTCAGGCGACGGTTTTCGCGGGTCTGCCAGTACATGAGGAACAGGGTCCCGAGGGCGAGGACCCAAGCCCCCACCGCGGTCCAGAGGGCCAGATCGGTGAAGTCCACCACGGCACGCGCCTCCTCCGGCGGAGCTGCGACGCCCTCTTCAGTTCACCCGTGGAGAGATTCCGCGGAAGCCGGGCTCCCATTCGTCGTACCACGGAACGAGTCGTCCGAACGGCGCACCACTCGGTTGGTGGGGGGGTGCTTTGACGAAAAGTTCGAATCGGAGCCATCCCCAACAATCGTCGACTGAATACCCGGGAATCCCCTTCGAAACCGTGGCACCACTCCCAAAACGAGCCACGGGCCTCGGAGGCTCGCGTTACGCTGCCTTGCGAGAGCTCCGGTGTTGCAGGCTACTCGGAAGGTGGGTTTTCACCGAGGGAGCCATCCACCTGCGGGTTCGGGAGCTCCGCCGTCGGGAGCGACAGGTAGCCGTCGTCGTCCGCCGGGGCCTCGTGCGCCTCCCTCCCACGGTCCCGGCCGCGGCGCCGTCGCGCCACGACGACCGCCGCAGCAATGGCCGCGAGTGCCGCGGCGCCGAACCCGACGATCTCGCCGACGCTAACCCCCCCGGAGGAGGCCGCCGGTGCGGGAACGGGGTCGACCGTGAACGAGGCGTTCGCCACGAAGTGGGCGTGAGCGCCGTCCTCAACGAACACACTGATTCCGTAGGACCCCGGCATGCTCGGAGCGCAGTGGACGGTCGGACCGATGTTCGTCGCGCAGCCGGTGGGAAGTCCGGAGAACGAATACGTGATGGGGGCCGTCCCCCCGGTCACGATCGCCCTCACGTAGAGATCTCCCCCGACGGTGATCTCGGTCCCCGAGGTCGTCAGTTCCCCCGCGAGGCGTCCATTGACCGTTAGCGAGACCGGGCCGGCGTTCAAGGTCGCACCGGCCGCATCGGTAACGACCGCTAGGATCGTGGAGATCCGGGCGACCGACGGCGTGCACGAGAATCGTAGGAGTTGCGTCGCGGCACAGCCCGGCGGAAGCCCAGAGTAGGCGACCATGAATGGCGGGGCCCCTCCCGAGAGGTTCACGGAGAGGTTCATGGGCTGGCCGAGGTCGATTGTCTTGGGCGCAAGCGCAAGGCTTCCGGTGATCATCGGAACGACGAGGACCTCGACCGGCGACGAGCCCACGGAGGTCCCGGCCGCATCGGTCGCCACCGCCACAATGTGGAAGTCGCCGACGCTCGACGGGACGCACGTGATCCGAGCAATCCCCGCGGCCGAGCAACCCGGCGGCAGGCCCTGCCAGGCGTAGGCATCCGCCCCCGTGCCGTAGGTCGTCTCGGCCTGGACGGTGAGGTACTGGCCCAGGTCGACCGGTCCACTTGCGTTCACGGAGACGATCGGAGCAGAGTTCATGACGAGGGAGGTCGAGGCGTTCACGGAGGCGGCGACGCTGTCGTTTACCCACACAACAACCACATGGCGGCCCGGAGTGACGAACGAGTGCGACGCCAACCGTCCCGTGGTCGTGGCTCCGTCCCCGAAGTTCCACGCCACGGTGACCGGAGGCACGCCGCCGATCGCCGTCGCCGAGAACTGTACGGCGACCCCGACGTCGGTAACGTTGGGGGTGGCGAAGACCGCCGCCGAGAGCGCGGGGCTCACGGTGAGATTGATCGGGATTCCCCCGGCGGCCCCCGCGCTGTCGTTCCCCCAGAACCAGACGGTGTACGATCCCGCCGTCTGATAGACGTGCGTGACGATCGTGCTGTCGTTCCAGCCGCCGTCGCCAAATCGCCACTTCGTCAGAAACGGCCCGACGCCCCCGCTCAACGACCCCAAGAATCGGACCGCGGTCCCGGCCACGGCTGGGCTCGACCCCACCCGCGCCGCCACGCTCAGGTTCTGGACCACGCCCACGGCCGTCGGCGCATTGACCGAGTTGTTGGCCGCATCGGTAACCTGGAGGCCGATCGTGTAGTGGCCGGGGGAGCCGAACGTTTCGGTGACGGTCGGCGTCGAGCCGAGGCTACGGGATCCGGCGGTCCAGTTGACCATGTAGGGTGGCAACCCCCCCGATACTACGGAGAAAAGGTGGACCGGCACGGACACGTCGACGGTGGTCGGAACGGCGCGTGGATCGACGGACAGGTTGGGGGCGGGCCCGAAGGTCCACGTGTCGGACGCGTCCGCGCCTCCGGTGGATCCCCAAAGGAGGAGGCCCCTGCCTGCCGGATCGTCCGCCCCTTGTGCTGCGTATCGCGGAGAGGGGGCCCACCCGCTGGAGATCCGAACCCACTGGCCGTGGTGGTACTCCCAAGTGTCGTTCTGAGCAGGGTAACAGGTCGAACACGCGGGTTGGAGAGCGCCACCGAACAGAATGGCGGAGCCGAGCGTCGAGTCCAAGGCGAACGCCGCGTCGTACCGGGAGGCCGGGGCCGTCCCCGCCGTGGAGCTGACATTGCTCCAGGTGCCGTTGCTGAACAGCCAAGTCGAGTTCGTCCCCTGGCCTCCGAAGAGGACGACCCCCTTATCCCACGGGGAATCGGCCATCGAGACGCCCCCGGTGCCGAATGAGGGCTGGACCGTCTGCGCGGAGGTGACGTTGGTCCAGTTCCCGGCGGCGTAGGTCCAGGTCTCGGTCACCGGGAGGAACGTGCTGCACGTGCATTCGGTCACTAGGACCACAACACGGTCGGTCGAGTCGTAGGTGAGCGCCCCGTTCTCGGTGGTCGGAGGTGCTCCGCGGGTGAGGACCCGACTCCAGTTGCCCCCCGCGAACGACCAGGTGTCGTTGAGCGGGCCGGCTCCGAAGATGCCGCCGCAGCTGGGGGTGAGACAGCCGTACCCCCCGAAGACGAGGGCGTACCCGTCGCGAGCGTCGTAGGTCATCTGGGTGGAGAACCGGGGCCCGGGTGCGCTCGCGCTGAGGTTCGAGATGTCTTTCCAACTCCCGTTCTGGAACGCCCACGTCGCGTTCCCCAGGATGCCGATCGTCCCTCCCCCGAAGAGGAGCTGCTCGTGGTCCTTGGCGTCGTACGTGATGACCTGGCCGCTGTACGCCGACTCCCGAACGGCGGAGGTCACCCAACGATCCCCACGGAGCTCCCAGAGGTCTCCGAGATCCTTCGCGCCGCCGACCGCGGACCCACCGGCCAAGACCAGGTCGCCTGCGGAAGGATCGTAGGCGAGTCCCGCGCCGGTCCGAG